>NZ_JBBCBO010000027.1:0-71327 GCF_037203865.1 Variovorax sp. CCNWLW186
CTGGACTTCTTGACGATCTCCTCGAGCGTCATCGACTCGAACTCGGTGCCCTTTTGCAGGTTGTTCAGGTTCACCACGTAGGCGTTGTGGTGCTTGCCGTAGTGGTACTCGAGGGTTTCCTTCGAGTACTCGGGTGCCAGCGCGTCAAGCGCATATGGCAGAGGTGGGAGCACATGTTCCATGGTTTTTTCTCGTGGGTTGGTTGCGGGGAATAAAGGATTCTAGAAAGGAATTACGTACCCGGCGTCGGACGTGGTCCCGTCTCGTCGGGCGTGACGGTCAGGTCGACCGACCCATCGGCAAGCCGCGCAACCACGGCGTCGCCCGCCTTCAGTTTCTTTGCGCTGACGATGGCGCGGCCGTCGGGGCTGGTGAGCCAGGCATAGCCGCGCTGCAGCACCAGGGCCGGGTCGAGCAGCCGAAGGCGCAAGGCCACGCGCTCGAGGCGCTCGCGCCGCTGCGCCAGCGCGCGCTCGAGCTTCAACGGGAAATCGGCCGAAATGGAACGTGGCGCATGGGCAAGACGCTCGGTTCTCGATCGCAATGCGTAGTGCAGCCGCTGGGAATGGTGCGCCAACCGAAGCTGCTGGCGGGCCACGAGTGACGAGGGCCGGCCGAGCCGCGCCGCCGCCTGGTCGAGCCGCTGGCCCAGCACGTCGAGTCGCGCACCCACCGCATCGCCGAGCCGCTCTTCCAGCAGGTCGATTGCACCGAGCCACGTCGCCTGCGGAGCACTGACGAGTTCCGCCGCCGCGGTGGGCGTGGGCGCGCGCAGATCGGCGCAAAAGTCGGCAATGGTGAAGTCGGTTTCATGCCCCACACCGCAGACCAGGGGCACGGGGCTCTGGACGATGGTGCGGGCCAGGGTTTCGTCATTGAAAGCCCAGAGATCCTCGATGGAGCCGCCGCCCCGCACCAGCAGGATCACGTCGACGGCCGGCTCCAAGGCGTAGAGCGATTGCAGCGCACGAACGAGCTCGGCCGGCGCGCCGGCTCCCTGCACCGCCGCGGGTGCCAAAACCACCGGAATATGCGGAACGCGGCGCCGCAGCGCCGTGACAACGTCGTGCAAGGCCGCCGCGCCGAGCGAGGTGACCAGGCCCACCGAGCGCGGCATGGTGGGCAGCGCCCGCTTCCGCGCGGCATCGAAAAGCCCTTCGGCTTCGAGCCGCGCCTTGCGCTGCAGGAACTGCTCGAACAGCGCGCCCTGCCCCGCGCGCTGCAGGCTTTCGACCACCAGCTGCAGATCGCCACGCGGTTCGTACACCGCCAGGCGCCCGCGCACCTCAACCTGGTCACCGTCCCGCGGCGAAAAATCGAGCAGGCCGGCCGCGCGCCGGAACATCGCGCAGCGCAGCTGGCCGGACGCGTCCTTGAGCGCGAAGTAACAATGTCCACTTGAGGCGCGCGAAAAACCCGAGATTTCGCCGCGCACCGCGACCGGGTTGAACCGCGCGTCGAGTGCATCGGCAACCGCGCGGCACAACGCCCCGACAGCCCAGATCCGCGGACCCGGTGTGGTATTCGGTTCACGCAAGTTCACAAATCGCACAAGTGGCCGGCAGCCACTCTTCCACAGTGAGCAGCCACCCACCGGCCGTGAGCCCCCGATACGAAACAGGCGCACGGTTTGTCGTGCAAGCCGTTGATTTCATTAAAAAAAGTGCTGCTCAAAATTCAATCGATCTAATGGGAGGCCCGTCCCATGCGGGTCCGGAGCTGTTGCGCATCGGGTTAGTCACAAAGTTATCCACAGAATCTGTGCGTCTTTGCTTACATGCAAACAAGCCGCGTGGCGATGGTGGGCTCGGTGGATAATCGCCGCGCATTTGCAGTCTACGGGCCGGAGGATTTTCTTGTTTTCCATCATAGTTGCCGCGGGCTGGCCGATTTGGCCATTGCTCGCTTGTTCGGTCATCGCGCTCGCGCTGGTTATAGAACGTTTCACAAGCCTGAAGACCGTGAAGGTGCTTCCGCCCAAACTGCTCGACGAGGCCATGACCGTCTCCCACGGCGCGGTTCCGGGCCCGGACGTGGTGACCAAGCTCGAACGCAATTCGATGCTCGGCCAAGTGCTGGCCGCCGGGCTACGGGCGCTCAACGCCAACCCGCGCTGCACCGAAGACGACCTGCGCGCAGCCATGGAAGCCTCGGGCCGTACCGTGGCGCACAAGCTGGAGCGCTACCTGCCCGCCCTGGCAACCATCGCGTCGGCGGCGCCGCTGCTCGGGCTCCTGGGCACGGTGATCGGCATGATCGAGATCTTCGGCTCGCAGTCGCCCGGAAGCGGCGCGGTGGGTTCCGGCAACCCGGCGCAGCTGGCGCACGGTATTTCGATTGCGCTCTACAACACGGCCTTCGGCCTGATCGTGGCCATTCCGACGCTGATCTTCTGGCGCTATTTCCGTAGCCGGGTCGACGAATACCTGTTGAACCTGGAACTCTCCGGCGAGCGCTTTGCGCGCCACCTGAACGCGCTGCGGAAATGATGGCTCCCCTGCCTGTCACTGCCATCGGAGACCTGGCATGAGCCGAGGCCGCATGCATTTCCGCCATGGGGCGCGCGACGAGCCCGAGATCAACCTGATCCCGTTCATCGACGTGCTGCTGGTGGTGCTCATCTTCCTGATGCTGTCGACCACCTACAGCAAGTTCACGGAGATGCAACTGCGCCTGCCGACGGCGGATGTCGATTCGCAGCGCGACTACCCCAAGGAAGTGATCGTCGCGGTGTCCGCGGACGGCCGCTACTCGATCAACAAGACGCCCGTTGCCGACCGCAACGTGGCAACTGTGGCCGCAGCCCTCGGTGCGGCAGCCACGGGCGGCAAGGACAGCGTGGTCATCATCAGCGCCGACGCCAGCAGCCCGCACCAGGCCGTGATCACGGTGATGGAAGCGGCGCGCCGCGCGGGCCTGGTGCAGATCACCTTCGCAGCCCAGTCGACGGCGCAAGCAGGACGCTGAGTGCCGCCCCACGGCCGCAGCAGCAGTACCGGCGCACCGGCCTCCCGGCTGCAGCGCGCCTGGCTGCAGCGCGGTGTGCTGGCCTGCCTGCTGTGGCCTCTGTCGCTTCTTTATGCGACGCTTTTTGCGGTGCGGGGCTGGTTCTACCGGCTCGGGTGGCTGAAGACCGAGCGCGTACCGGTGCCCGTGATCGTGGTCGGCAACGTCATCGCGGGCGGCGCCGGCAAGACGCCGGTCGTGATGGCCGTGGTTCGGCATCTGCAGGCTCGCGGTTTGCAGGTTGGTGTGATCTCGCGCGGCTACGGCCGCCGCACCGGCGACTGCCGTGAGGTGCTGCACGAAAGCGATCCGCAAGACGTCGGCGACGAGCCGGCGCTGATCCGCCATGCCACCGGCGCGCCCGTTTTCGTGGCGCGGCGCCGCGCCGAAGCCGCGCAGGCCCTGCTGGCCCGGCACCCGACGACGCAAGTCATCGTGAGCGACGACGGGCTGCAGCACCTGGCGCTTGGGCGCGACATCGAGATTTGCGTGTTCGACGACCGCGGAATCGGCAATGGCTGGCGGCTGCCCGCCGGCCCCTTGCGCGAGCCTTGGCCGCGCCGGTGCGACCTGGTGCTTCACAGCGGCGAGCGGCCGGCATTCGGCGGCGGCTACACCGCCACTCGCGCACTGGCGCAGGACGCCGTGGCGAGCGACGGCAAACGCGTGCCGCTGAGCACCCTCACCGGCAAGGCGGTGATCGCGCTCGCGGCCATTGCACGGCCCGAGGCGTTTTTCGAAATGCTGCGGGCGCGCGGCCTGACGCTGGCCGAGACGATTGCGCTGCCCGACCACTTCGATTTCGATGGCTGGCAAGCCCCTTCCGGCGCCGGACATCTGCTGCTCTGCACCGAAAAAGACGCGGTCAAGCTGTGGCGCAAAGCTCCCGGCGCGCTTGCCGTGCCGCTGCAGTTTGCACCCGCGCCGGAATTCTTCGCCGCGCTCGACGCAAAGCTATCATCGCTCGATGGATACCAAGCTGCTTGAACTGCTCGTCTGCCCCGTCACCAAGGGCCCGCTGACCTGGAACGCCGAAAAGCAGGAGCTCTGCTCGCGCAGCGCCCGCCTCGCCTATCCGGTGCGCGACGGAATTCCGGTGTTGCTCGAGAACGAGGCGCGCACGCTGTCCGACGAAGAGCTGGGGCTGTGAGCTTTACCGTTCTGGTGCCGGCGCGCCTGGCTTCGACCAGGCTACCCAACAAACCGCTGGCGGACATCGCCGGCCTGCCCATGGTGGTGCGCGTGGCACAGCGCGCGAGCCAATCGACCGCGCTGCGGGTGGTGGTTGCAGCGGACGACCTTTCCATCGTCTCGGCCTGCAAGCAACACGGCGTGGAGGCCATCCTCACGCGCCAAGACCATCCGAGCGGCACCGACCGCCTTGCCGAGGCCTGCGAACAACTCGTGCTCGACGGCGACGACATCGTCGTCAATGTGCAAGGCGACGAGCCGCTGATCGACCCTGCCCTGATCGACGCTGTTGCGTCCGCGCTCGCCCTTCGTCCGGAAGCCGCCATGAGTACCGCGGCCCATGAGATCGATTCGCTCGACGACTTCCTGAACCCGAACGTGGTGAAGGCGGTGCTCGATGCCCAAGGCAACGCGCTGTACTTCAGCCGCGCACCCGTTCCGTGGTGGCGCGACGGCGCCGTCAACCGCGTGCCGACGGCGCTGCCCAGTCCGGCTCCGCTGCGTCACATCGGCATCTACGGGTACCGCGCGGGTTTCGTGCGCCAATTCCCTTCTTTGCCGCCGGCTCCGGTCGAGGCGACCGAAGCGCTGGAGCAACTGCGTGCGCTCTGGCACGGGCATCGCATCGCGGTGCATGTCACGCATGCGGCTCCCGGGCCGGGCATCGACACCCCTGAAGACCTGGCCCGTGTGCGCGCACTGTTCGCAGCCAAGCCGACACCCTGAAGCGTGCGCCGCAGGGTGGCTGTAACGGAAATTCTTCACGCTCACGCATGCTATCCTCGACGCAATTCCGCCTTGCACGGCTCCCGGGCCGGCGCTTGGCGCGACACAAGATCTAAGAACCGTCCGAGGACACCATGAGACTAATTTTGCTGGGCGCGCCCGGGGCGGGCAAAGGCACGCAAGCGGCCTTCATTTGCCAGAAGTACGGCATTCCTCAAATTTCGACCGGCGACATGCTGCGCGCAGCCGTCAAGGCCGGTACACCGCTCGGCCAGCAAGCCAAGGCGGTCATGGAATCGGGTGGCCTGGTGAGCGACGACCTCATCATCAATCTCGTGAAGGAACGCATCGCGCAACCCGATTGCGCCGACGGCTTCCTGTTCGACGGCTTCCCGCGCACCATTCCGCAGGCGGACGCGATGAAGGCAGCGGGCGTCAAGCTCGACTACGTGCTCGAAATCGACGTGCCCTTCAGCGACATCATCGAACGCATGAGCGGCCGCCGCTCGCACCCCGCATCGGGCCGCATCTATCACGTGAAGTTCAATCCGCCGAAGGTCGAGGGCAAGGACGACATCACGGGCGAAGAACTGATCCAGCGCAAGGACGACGAGGAAGAAACCGTGCGCAAGCGGCTCGAGGTGTACAGCCAGCAGACGCGTCCGCTGGTCGACTACTACTCGGCCTGGGCCAAGGCCGATCCGGCCTCGGCGCCTAAATACCGCGCCATCAAGGGCGTCGGCACGGTCGAAGAGATCACCCAGCGCGCACTGGCTGCACTGAGCAACTGAAGTTCGGCGGCAGGCGGGCTGCCTTGGCAGCTTGCGCGCCTGCCGGCTTGTGCCCGCGGCCCCTCAGGCGGCTGTTCCGATCAGTTCCAGCATCAACGCGATCCGTGCCTTGACCGGCGTCAGGGCGCCAGCATCACGCAGCTTGTCATCAGGCCTCGGAAGAATGCGCCCGCTCGCGCAACGTGTGGCGCGCAGCACGGGGACGCCCGCATCCTGCGCGCGAAGCGCGGCAGCCTCCAGCGCATGGTGCACCGTGCCGTTGCCAGTTGCGGCCAGCACCAGCCCGCGCACCGGCTCGGCGACGACGCCCATCGCCCGCTCCTGAAGCAGCAAGTCGACGATGGCGCCGGTCGCACCGGCGTGGCTGGTGAGGATTTCGACCCTCGGCCATTGCATCGCCGCGCCTTCGCCGGCTTCGATAAGCTTCGAGCGCGCCGGCGACTCAGGCCAGTCCCGCACCCGCCGTACCGCCCCCTCCTCCACATAGCCCACCGGACCGGCATCGCCCGAAGCAAACGCATCCTGCCGATAGGTGTGCACCTTCTGCACATCGAAGGCACTGTGGATTGCGCCTGCGCAGACCACCGTCACACCTCGGGCGGCCGGCGTTGCTGCCACCGCGATGGCGTCGCGCACGTTCTGCGGGCCATCGGGCGATAGCGAACTGGCCGGGCGCATGGCGCAGGTCAGCACCACGGGCTTGCCGGGCGCAAGCACGGCCTGAAGAAAGAAGGCGGTTTCCTCGAGCGTGTCGGTACCGTGCGTGATCACCACGCCGGCCACATCGGCCTCGGCCAGCCAGAAAGCGCAACGCCGGGCGAGCTGCAGCCAGACGTCGGGTTCCATGTCCTTGCTGTCGAGTTGCGCCACCTGCTCGGCCGCAAGCGCCAGGCCTTCGGGCGCCTCGATGCCGCCGAGCAGGTCTGCCACGCCCACTTGCCCGGCGGTGTAGCCGATGTTGTCGCCACCGCTGGCGGCACGGCCCGCAATGGTGCCGCCCGTTCCCAGAACCACAATGCGCCGCAGGCTCGGCGAGAGCGAATTAACCATGGCTTGCCAACTTTTAAAAACTGGTTAAAAATACAGGTACTGGATATCTAGCCAGTGCCGCAAGGAACAACATATGCAGTTCGCCGTGAAGCTTACCGCCCGCCAGCAGCAAATCCTGGACTTGATCCAGAGCGCCATCGCACGCACCGGCGCTCCGCCCACGCGGGCAGAAATCGCCAATGAGCTGGGCTTCAAGTCGGCCAACGCGGCCGAAGAGCACCTGCAGGCGCTGGCCCGCAAGGGCGTGATCGAACTCGTCAGCGGCACCTCCCGCGGCATCCGGCTCAAGGGCGATGCGCTGCGTTCGCTCAACGAGTCGCGCAACAACCAGTTCTCGCTTTCGCTGCCCGGCATGGCGCAGCTGGCACTGCCTCTCATCGGCCGTGTGGCGGCGGGTTCGCCCATCCTCGCGCAAGAACACGTCGACCAGACCTACTACGTCGAGAACACGTTGTTCCAGCGCCAGCCCGACTACCTGCTGAAGGTGCGCGGCATGTCCATGCGGGACGCCGGCATCATGGACGGCGACCTGCTGGCGGTGCAAGCCACCAAGGAAGCCCGCAACGGCCAGATCGTGGTGGCCCGTCTCGGCGACGAAGTCACGGTCAAGCGCCTCAAGCGCAACAAGCAGGTCATCGAGCTGCACGCCGAAAACCCCGACTACCCGACCATCGTGGTCCAGCCCGGCGAGCCGTTCGAAATCGAAGGCCTGGCGGTCGGCCTCATTCGCAACACCATGCTGATGTAGGCCCTGCGGCCTGCCGAAAGCAGCACCCATCCGGTCGCAACAGGTGGCGGGCGTATGGCGCTAAGTCGCCATCACCCTGTTGCGCCCGATCAAAGAAATCCTGCCTGTGTTCAACCTCAGACTTTTTTGGAGTTCACATGGGAATCGCCCTCCTCGCCATCGTTGATTTGTGGATGCCGCTGCAATCGCTCGCAAGCCGGCTGCTGCCGGCCCGTCGCCCGCGCCGCCACGACAGCAGCAGTGCTTCCGCAGGCTTGCGCTACGTCGCGGTCCGGCCGTCATGCACGGCCCGGACCCATGGTCCAGCCGCCTCGGCTGATGCGTCCCCCGCACCCGCACGGCCCCTGCGCGTCATTCGCGTGGTGGACGGCCTGCAAGGCGAAAAGCGCAGTACCAACCGCATGGTGATTTCCGGTCGCATGGCCGACGTTTGCGCCGAACTCGACCGCCTGGCGGCACTCGAGGCCATGGAAGCCGTGAGCACCGCGCCCGCCTCCACACGCCTGCATTGAGGCCATGCCCCCCCCCGGTGACCATTGCCCGGGGCGGGTATCCAAACGTTCACACGCGCGTCATGCCAATGCTGCGAGGCACAATGGCACGCCATGAACATTGTGATCCTCGACGATTACCAGGACGCCGTGCGCAAGCTGCGCTGCGCCACCAAGCTGGACGCGTACGCGGCCAAGGTCTACACCAACACGGTCAAGGGCATTGGTCAACTGTCAATCCGCCTGAAGGACGCCGACGTGATCGTGCTGATCCGCGAGCGCACCCATATCTCGCGCCAGCTGATCGAAAAGCTGCCCAAGCTCAAGCTCATTTCGCAGACGGGGCGCGTGGGCAACCATATCGACGTCACAGCGTGTACCGAACGGGGTGTGGCTGTGGCCGAGGGCACCGGCTCTCCCCAGGCGCCCGCCGAACTCACCTGGGCGCTGATCATGGCGGCCATGCGGCGCTTGCCGCAGTACATCAGCAACCTCAAGCACGGCGCGTGGCAGCAATCGGGGCTCAAGTCGGCCTCGATGCCACCCAATTTCGGCCTGGGCTCGGTGCTCAAGGGCAAAACGCTCTGCATCTGGGGCTACGGCCGCATCGGCCAGTTGGTGGCGCGCTACGGGCAGGCCTTCGGCATGCAGGTCGTCATCTGGGGCCGCGAGGCAAGCTGCGCCAAGGCCAGGTCCGACGGCTTCCAGGTGGCGCAGAACCGGCACGAGTTCTTTGCCGCGGCCGATGTGCTGTCGGTGCACCTGCGGCTGAACGAAGAAACCATGGGCCTGGTCACGCTCGAAGACCTTTCGCGCATGAAGCCGACGGCGCTCTTCGTCAACACATCGCGCGCGGAACTGGTCGAACCCGATGCCCTGCTGGCGGCGCTCAACCGCGGCCGTCCGGGGCTGGCGGCGGTCGACGTGTTCGAGAGCGAGCCGCCGCTGCAGGGGCACGCGCTCCTGCGCCTCGAGAATTGCATCTGCACACCGCATATCGGCTACGTAGAGCAAGACAGCTACGAGAGCTATTTCGGGCAGGCTTTCGACAACGTGGTGAGCTTCATCAAGGGCAACCCCACCAACATCGTGAATCCGGGCGCGCTGCAGGTTCGCCGGTGATTTCATGAGCCGCCGGGCCGCCCCAAGGCGAGTACCGCAGCCGAAGGCGAAGGTCCTTCAGTGAACCGGCCTGCGCCCCGGGGCGCGCTCTGGGCGCTGCTGGCCGGCAATTTCGTGATCGGCACGGGCGTGATGGTGGTGCCCGGCACACTCAATGAAATCAGCACGTCGCTGGCGGTTACCGTGGCTACCGCGGGCCAGCTGATCACGGTTGCCGCGGTGGTGATGTGCCTTGGCGCACCGTTGCTGGCGGCCGTGGTCGCGGGCTGGGACCGGCGCCAGCTGCTGGCCCTCACCCTTGTCTGGTATGCCGCCGGGCACATCGTTGCGGCGTTGATGCCGAGCTTTGGCGCCCTGCTGCCGGTGCGCATGCTCACCGTAGTAGCTCCGGCCATCTTCACGCCGCAGGCCGCGGCCTGCGCGGGCATGCTGGTGCCGCCGGAACAGCGCGGGCGGGCCGTGACCTTCGTCTTCCTCGGCTGGTCGATGGCCTCGGTGCTGGGCCTGCCGCTCGGCGCGCTGATTGGCGGCCACCTGGGCTGGCGCATGGCTTTCACGGCGGTCGCAGTGCTCAGCATCGTGAGCGCGGTGTCGATCTGGCTGACGCTTCCGCGCGGCATCCGCCCCGCGGCGCTCACGGCAGCCGCGTGGTCACGCGTGCTACGCAGCCCGGTGCTGATGGGCATCGTTTCGGTCACGGCGCTGCAGGGCGCCGGGCAGTTCGTCCTGTTCAGCTATTTCGGCCCCATCCTCAAGCAGGACTTCGGTGCCGACCCCACCACGCTGAGCCTGATGTGGGCCCTGTTCGGCGTTTTCGGGCTGCTGGGCAACATGCTGGTGAGCCGCTTCATCGACCGGGTGGGTGCGGGCCGCATGGTGCTGCTGACGAGTTCGCTCATCGCACTCAGTCTCTTTCTCTGGCCGTGGGCCGGCACGCTTCCCTGGCTGGCCGCCGTTCTCGTGCCGTGGGGCCTGGGGTGCTTTGCCACCAACTCGGCGCAGCAGGCGCGCCTGGTGGGCCTGGCGCCTGCTCTTGCCCCGGGCTCGGTGGCCCTCAACAGCTCGGGCATCTACATCGGCCAGGCCGTGGGCGCCGGGCTGGGCGGATGGCTGCTCGCCAATGATGCGGTGGCATGGATGAACTGGGTCGGCCTCGCGCTGCTGCTGCTGGCCATCGGCCTGAGCGTGGCCATCGATCGCAGCCGCCGCACAGCCTGACAGCGCAGCCCCGCGTAAAACCCGGGAAGCCGCCGCGCCCGGTGGCTGCAAAATCGAAAGCTGTGCAAGCTCCGCGCCCCCGCCTGCAATCAGGCCCGGATACACCTCAACCAGCGAAAATCTTCTTCCAATGACAGTGAACTACACCCGGATCGGCGTCGTCGGCGCCGGCGCCATGGGCCGAGGCATCGCCCAGATCGCCGCGCAAGCGGGCAGCGAAGTGCTGCTGCTCGACAGTTTTGCAGGCGCCGCGGAGCGCGGGCGCGAAGCCCTCGCCGCGCAATGGAACAAGCTGCACGAAAAGGGCAAGATCGATGCCACGGCGCGCGATGCGCAGATCGCCCGCGTCAAGGCGGTCGATTCCGTGGCAGCCCTGGCCGCATGCGACCTCGTGATCGAAGCGGTGGTCGAAGACATCGAGGTCAAGCGCTCGCTGTTCCGTGAGCTCGAATCGGTTGTTGCACCTACGGCCACGCTCGTGACCAACACCTCGTCGCTTTCGGTCACGGCCATTGCGGCCGGGCTCAAGCACCCGGAGCGCGTGGCGGGCTTTCACTTCTTCAACCCGGTGCCGCTGATGAAGGTGGTCGAGGTGGTGGCGGGCTTCAAGACCTCCGCCGAGGTCTGCAAGCAGCTGGCCGGCTATGCGGTGCAGATGGGCCACAGCGCTGTGCAGGCGCAAGACACCCCCGGTTTCATCGTCAATCACGCCGGCCGCGGCTACGGCACCGAGGCGCTGCGCATCGTGGGCGAAGGCGTGGCCGACTTCGCCACCATCGACCGCATCCTGAAGGACCAGGCCGGTTTCCGCCTCGGCCCGTTCGAGCTGATGGACCTGACGGCGCTCGACGTGTCGCATCCGGTGATGGAGTCGATCTATCGCCAGTACTACGAAGAGCCCCGCTTCCGCCCCAGCGTGATCACGGCCCAGCGCCTTGCGGCGGGCGTGCTCGGCCGCAAGACCAATGAAGGTTTCTACAACTACAACGACGGCGTGATGCAGCAGCCTGCCGAAGCCGCGCCTCCCACCGTGGCAGCGCTGCCTTCGGTGTGGGTTTCGCCGCGTGCCGCGCGCCGCGCCGAGCTGCTGCGGCTGGTGAATACGCTGGGCGCCCAGATCGACAGCGGTGCCACCGCCGCGCCCACTTCGCTCATCCTGGTGGCGCCGCTGGGCTTCGACGTGACCACAGTGGCCGCGGTCGAGCGCCTGGACGCGACGCGCACCGTCGGCATCGACATGCTGATCGACGATGCCGCCACCAAGCGCCGCGTGCTCGCCACCAACCCGGCCACGCGGCGCGACATCCGCGATGCGGCGCACGCCCTTTTTGCGCGCGACGGCAAGGCCGTGAGCGTGATCCGCGACAGCGGCGGCTTCGTCACGCAGCGCGTGATCGGCACCATCGTGAACATCGCCTCCGACATGTGCCAGCAGCGCGTGTGCTCGCCGGCCGATCTTGAAACGGCCGTACAGCTGGGCCTTGGCTATCCGCGTGGCCCGCTGGCCATGGGCAACCTGTACGGCCCGACCAACATGCTCGAGGTGCTGTTCAACCTGCAGACCGTCTACGGCGATCCGCGCTATCGCCCGAGCCCCTGGCTGCGCCGCCGCGGTGCGCTTGGCCTGAGCCTGCTGCACGAAGAAGAATAAACGGACGCCAAGTCAAGAAAGCACGACACCGATGACCGCCGAACTCAAGAGCACCAGCGAAGGACGCACCATGGTGCTGACCATCGCCAACCCGACCCAGCGCAACGCGCTGGGCCCAGAGATCTACGCCGCAGGCATCGAGGCACTCAACGGCGCCGAAAGCAGCGACGAGATCCGCAGCGTCGTCATCGTGGGCGAAGGCGCGTGGTTCTGCGCGGGCGGCTCGCTGCAGCGGCTGTCCGACAACCGCCAGCGCGACCCTTCGGTGCAAGCTGAAAGCATCGAGGGCCTGCACAACTGGATCGACTCCATCCGCACCTTTCCAAAGCCGATCATTGCGGCGGTCGAAGGTGCGGCGGCCGGCGCGGGCTTTTCGCTGGCGCTGGCCTGCGACTTCGTGGTGGCTGCACGTGATGCGATTTTTGCGGCGTCGTACAGCAACGTGGCACTGTCGCCCGACGGCGGCCTGAGCTGGCACCTGGGCCAGGCATTGCCGCGCCAGCTGGCCAGCGAATGGCTGATGGCCGGCGAGCGCATCGGCGCGCCGCGGCTGCATGCGCTGGGGCTGGTCAACGAACTGAGCGAAAACGGCCAGGCGCTCGCAAGCGCGCTGGCGCTTGCGGCCAAGCTCAATGCCCGCGCACCGAACTCGCTGGCCAGCATCAAGGAGCTGCTCAGCGAGGCGCGCGGCGCCACCTTTGCGTCGCAGCTCTCGCAGGAGCGCGACCACTTCGTTCGCAACCTTCACCATCCGAATGCCGGCATCGGCATTGCCGCTTTTCTCGAGAAGAAGCCGCCGCAGTACGAATAGCGGCACGACGTCACTCCCGTGACACCCTTCAGCCTTTCAGTCGCCGACAGGACAGACCAATGGACGACCCCATTCTTACCATCGAAGAACGTGAAGCGATCAATAGTGGTCGCTGGTTTTCTTCTCTCTCTCCATCGCTACGGCACGACATTCTTCGATGTGCTTTTGTCAAACGCTACAAGGACGGCGACCTGATCGCCGCCCGCGGCGATCCGCCCGATCACTGGATTGCCTGCGCCAAGGGCGCGGTGCGCGTGAGCTCGACGGCCGTGTCGGGCAAGCAGGTGACGCTGACCTACGTGGAGCCAGGCATCTGGTTCGGCGACGTGGCGATGTTCGACGGGGACCGGCGCACGCACGATGCCTATGCGCATGGCGACACCACGGTGCTCTGCGTAGCGCGGGCCGATTTCCAGAAGATCCTGGCCACGCACGTGGAGCTGTACGAAGCGCTGATGCGGCTGCAGGCGCGCCGCATCCGCACGCTGTTCGGGCTGGTGGAAGACCTCAACACCCTGCCTTTGCGCGCACGGCTGGCCAAGCAGCTTATTCACCTGGTGCGCAGCTACGGCGTGCCCAACCTGGAAGACGGCAGCCAGACGCGCATCGGCCTGCAGCTGGCGCAGGAAGAACTCGCGCAGCTGCTCGGCGCCTCGCGCCAGCGGGTCAACCAGGAGCTCAAGACCATGGAGCGCGAGGGCACCATCCGGATCGAGCCGGGCGGGCTGGTCGTGCTGGATCGCGCGGCCCTGATGCGTGTCTCCGAAGCTGAGACCTGAGAAAACCAAAAAAGACTGAGACATGAGCCAGGACTTCTCGAACTTCATCGGCACCCGCGCCGTTTCGCAGCAGCATGCATTCGACATCGAAGCGCTTGCAGCCTGGCTCACGAAGAACCTCGACGGCTTCAAGGGCCCGCTCACCGTCGAAATGTTCAAGGGCGGGCAATCGAACCCCACCTACAAGCTGGTGACGCCCACGCAGAGCTACGTGATGCGCGCCAAGCCCGGCCCCGTTGCCAAGCTGTTGCCCTCGGCCCATGCGGTCGAGCGCGAGTTCAAGGTCATGAGTGGTCTTGCCGGCACCGATGTGCCCGTGCCGCGCATGCACTGCCTGTGCGAGGACGAATCCATCATCGGCCGTGCCTTCTACGTGATGGAGTTCATGCAGGGCCGCGTGCTCTGGGACCAGTCGCTGCCCGGCTTCACCAACACCGAGCGCGCGGCCTACTACGACGAGATGAACCGCGTCATCGCGGCGCTGCACACCGTGAAGTTTGCCGAGCGCGGCCTCGCCGACTACGGCAAACCGGGCAACTATTTCGAGCGCCAGATCGGCCGCTGGAGCAAGCAATACAAGGCCTCGACCGATGGCGCCGGCGAACTGTCGCAGCCGATCGACGCCATGGAACGCCTGATCGACTGGCTACCCGCCCACATGCCGGCCAGCGCACGCGACGAGAGCAAGGTCTCGATCGTGCATGGCGACTACCGTCTCGACAACGTGATGTTCCACGCCACGGAGCCGCGAATCATCGCGGTGCTCGACTGGGAGCTCTCCACGCTGGGCCACCCGCTGGCGGACTTCAGCTACCACTGCATGTCCTGGCACATGCCTCCCACCACCGGCCGCGGCATCGGCGGCGTGGATGTCAAGGCGCTGGGCATTCCCACCGAAAGCGAATACATCCGCCGCTACTGCGAGCGCACGCGCATCAGCACGCCTGAGGCGCTGGCGCCCGACTGGAACTTCTACCAGGCCTACAACCTGTTCCGCATGGCCGCGATCCTGCAAGGCATTGCCAAGCGGGTCGAGGCCGGTACCGCGTCGAGCGAGCAAGCCGTGGCCTCCGCCCGCGGCGCGCGACCGATGGCCGAGATGGCCTGGCAGTTTGCCCAAAAGGCGTAACCAGCCCCAAAACCCCACCAGGAGACAGCATGGATTTCGAATATTCGGCCAAGACCAAGGAATTGCAGAAACGCGTCACCGCGTTCATGGACGAGCACATCTACCCGGCCGAAGCCGAGTACGCCGCCGAGCTGGCCGCCAACACGGCCGCGGGCAAGCGCTGGACCGCGCTCAAGACCGTCGAGAAGATCAAGGCCAAGGCCAAGGCCCAGGGACTGTGGAACCTGTTCCTGCCGGTCGACAGCGCCTCCGCCTCGGGCTATGAAGGCGCGGGCCTCACCAACCAGGAATACGCACCCCTGGCCGAGATCATGGGCCGCGTGCAATGGGCGTCCGAGGCTTTCAACTGCTCGGCGCCGGACACCGGCAACATGGAAACCATTGCCCGCTACGGCTCGGAGGCCATCAAGGCACGCTGGCTCAAGCCGCTGCTCGAAGGCGAGATCCGCTCGGCCTTCGCCATGACCGAACCTGACGTGGCCTCCAGCGATGCCACCAACATCTCGACCCGCATCGAGCGCCAGGGCGACGAGTACGTGATCAACGGCCACAAGTGGTGGATTTCAGGCGCCGCCGACCCACGCTGCGCCGTCTTCATCACCATGGGCAAGAGCGACCCCGATGCGCCACGGCATTCACAGCAGAGCATGGTGATCGTGCCGGCCGATGCCAAGGGCATTCGCATCGTGCGC
The DNA here is from genome assembly GCF_037203865.1 of Variovorax sp. CCNWLW186. NCBI lineage: Bacteria > Pseudomonadati > Pseudomonadota > Betaproteobacteria > Burkholderiales > Comamonadaceae > Variovorax > Variovorax sp. CCNWLW186. The sequence goes on from NZ_JBBCBO010000027.1 coordinate 15,406, forward strand.
CCCCTCAACGTCATGGGCTACGACGATGCGCCGCACGGCCACGTCGAGATGTACTTCGAGAACGTGCGCGTGCCGGTCGACAACATCCTGCTGGGCGAAGGCCGCGGCTTTGAAATTGCCCAAGGCCGCCTTGGCCCCGGACGCATTCATCACTGCATGCGCCTGATCGGCCTGGCAGAGCGTGCGCTCGAGCTGATGTGCAAGCGCGCTTCTTCGCGCGTGGCGTTCGGCAAGACGGTCGCTTCGCAGACCGTGACACAAGAGCGCATTGCCGAGGCACGCTGCAAGATCGACATGGCGCGCCTGCTCACGCTCAAGGCCGCCTGGCTGATGGACGTGGCCGGCAACAAGGTTGCGAAGAACGAGATCGCGATGATCAAGGTGGTGGCGCCGAGCATGGCCTGCCAGGTGATCGACTGGGCCATGCAGGTGCATGGCGGCGGCGGCATGTGCGATGATTTTCCGCTGGCCTACGCCTACGCCGGCGCGCGCACGCTGCGCTTTGCGGACGGCCCGGACGAAGTGCACCGCAATGCAATTGCAAAGTGGGAGCTGGGCAAGTACGCGCCCGGCAAGACCGAAGCCGAGGCACCCGTCACGCGCTTCTGATCTGCATTTACCCCTCTCCCTCCGGGAGAGGGTTGGGGTGAGGGCCGACGGCGACCAGTTCGCCTCGGCCTTTTCTTTTTCAGAGCTTCTTCTGCAAAAACACCGCGTGCCCGAACGCCGGATCGAGCTGATAGCCGCTGAATCCTTCACGCTCGTAGCTCCGCAGCGCCGATGCATTGCCAGACAGCACTTCCAGCGTGAGCTTGCAGGCACCGCGCGCACGGGCCTCCTGCTCCACCCGTTCGAACATGCGTTGCGCAACCCGCCGGCCGCGATGGCTGGGCAGCACGACGACGTCGTGCACATTGACCAGCGGCTTGCACGCAAAGGTCGAAAAACCTTCGATGCAGTTGATGAGCCCCACGGGCTGCGTAGCGTCGTAAGCCAGCACGCTGAAGGCCTGCGGCCGCGCTGCCAACGCAGCGGGCAAGCCGGCGCGCACCTTGGCCTCGAGCGGCGTGCCGCCGCCGGCAGGGTCCTGCGCATAAGCATCGAGCAAATCGACCAGCGCGGCCGAATGCGCGGGATTGCCGTAGTCCACCAGCACGACTTCGATCATCGCCGTCACTGTGCGGGCTCGAGCGTCGCGGCAAGGCGTTTGGCGCAAGACTCCGCCTGCTTCGCGTCACGTGCCTCGACCATCACGCGCACCAGCGGCTCGGTGCCGCTCGCACGGATCAGCACGCGCCCGCCGTCGCCAAGTTCGGCCTCGATACGCTGCGTTTCGCTGGCCAGCGCCTTGTTGCTCTTCCAGTCCTGCCCCGGCGTGAGGCGAACGTTGATGAGGGTCTGCGGAAACAGCGTGATGTCCGCCAGCAGTTGCGCCACCGTCTTGCCGCTGCGCACGCAGGCTTGCAGCACCTGAAGCGCGCTCACAATGCCGTCGCCGGTGGTGTGGCGGTCGAGCACCAGCAAGTGGCCGGAGCCTTCGCCGCCGAGCAGCCAGCCGCGCTCGTCGAGCTCTTCGAGCACGTACCGGTCGCCCACCTTGGCGCGCACGAATTCGATGCCCTGGTTGCGCAGCGCGACCTCGACGGCCTTGTTGGTCATGAAGGTGCCGACCACGCCGACGGGCTTTTCTCCGCGCGCAATGCGCTCGGCCACCATGAGGTAGAGCAGTTCGTCGCCGTTGAAAAGGCGTCCGCTCGCGTCGACAAGTTGCAGCCGGTCGGCGTCGCCGTCGAGCGCAATGCCGTAGTCGGCCTTTTGTGACGTCACAGCCTCCACCAAGGCGGCCGGGTGGGTCGCGCCGAAGCCCTTGTTGATGTTGAGCCCGTCCGGCGCGCAGCCGATGCTGGTGACCTCGGCCCCCAGCTCATGGAACACATTCGGCGCCACCTGGTAGGCTGCGCCATGCGCCGCATCGATCACGAGCTTCATGTCGCGCAGCGTCAGGTCGTTGGCGAAGGTGCTCTTGCAGAACTCAATGTAGCGGCCGGGCGCGTCGTTGAGGCGGCGCGCCTTGCCGAGTTCTGCCGAGGTTGCCCACACGGGCGCCTCTTCGAGCGCGGCCTCCACCGCGAGCTCCCATTCGTCGTCGAGCTTGCTGCCGTGGGCGTTGAAAAACTTGATGCCGTTGTCGGGGTAGGCGTTGTGGCTCGCGCTGATCACCACGCCCAGGCTCGCGCGCTGCGCGCGCGTGAGGTAGGCCACGCCCGGCGTGGGCAGCGGGCCCAGCAACACCACGTCGACACCGGCAGAGTTGAAGCCCGATTCCAGCGCCGATTCGAGCATGTAGCCCGAAATGCGGGTGTCCTTGCCAATCAGCACTGTCGGGCGCGACTGGCTCTTCTTGAGCACGCGGCCCACTGCATGCGCAAGGCGCAAGACGAAATCAGGAGTGATAGGCGACTGGCCGACCGTGCCGCGGATGCCGTCGGTGCCAAAGTATTTACGGGTCATGAGGTTTGTTCTTGTTGTCGATTGTTTGAAGCTGGTGCACCCGCCTGCGGCTCTTCGGCCTTCATGGCCCGCCACACGGCGAGTGCGGCCACGGTGTCGCGCACGTCATGCACCCGCACGATGGCCGCGCCGCGGTCCACCGCGAGCATTGCCGCCGTCACGCTGGGCACCAGGCGCTCGGCCGCGGCCGGAATGCCGCTGACGGTGCCGATCGAAGATTTGCGCGACCAGCCCAGCAGCAGCGGATAACCGGCCTCGAGCAATTCACGCTGGCGTGCCAGCAGGGCAAAATTTTGCGCCACCGTCTTGCCGAAACCAATACCGGGGTCCAAGGTGATTCGCGACGGATCGACGTTCAGCAAACGAAGTTGCGCCACTTGCTCGGCCCAGAACGCCAGCACCTGGGAGAGCACGTCGCCCTGCATGGGCGCGGTCTGCATGGTCTGCGGATCCCGGTGCATGTGCATCAGGCAAACGCCGCACGAAGGATGCGCCGCCACGGCTTCGCGTGCACCGGGCCGGCGCAGCGCCCAGACGTCGTTGACGATGTCGGTGCCCAGGTCGAGCACCGCGCGCATGACTTCAGGCTTGTAGGTGTCCACGGACACCGGCACGCCCAGCCTGACCGCCTCGCGCACCACCGGCAGCACGCGCGCCAGTTCGGCATCGAGCGGCACGGCCGGGCTGCCGGGCCGGGTCGACTCGCCACCAATGTCGAGGATGTCGGCGCCCTCTTTCAGCAACTGTTCGCAATGCTGCAGCGCGGCAGAGGTGGAGGCATGCGCCCCGCCGTCGGAAAACGAATCGGGGGTGACGTTGACGATGCCCATCACGCGCGGCTGCGCGAGATCGATGGCGAATCGTGCGGTCTGCCAGGTCGACGAAGCTGCCGTCATGGGGCACCTTCGCTATGAAAAACGGGGCCAAGGGCCCCGTTGTTGTGTGAAGCCGGATGCACTTCAGGCAGCTGTCGGTGCCGGATCCGGATTGACAGCCGGCGTACCGCCGCTGCCGCCGCTGCCCGAGGGCGGAATGCGCGGCGTCCAGTCCTTGGGCGGACGCGGTGCTCGGCCGGCCATGATGTCGTCGAGCTGTTCGCTGTCGATGGTTTCCCACTCGAGCAGGGCCTTGGCCATGGCGTGCATCTTGTCGCTGTTTTCCTCGATGAGGCGGCGCGCCAGGGCGTACTGCTCGTCGATGATGCGGCGGACTTCGGCATCGACCTTTTCCATGGTCTGCTCGCTCATGTTCGTGGTCTTGGTGACCGAGCGGCCCAGGAACACTTCGCCTTCGTTCTCGGCATAGACCATCGGGCCGAGCGCATCGGTCATTCCGTAGCGCGTGACCATGTCGCGGGCAATGGAGGTCGCGCGCTCGAAGTCGTTGCTGGCGCCGGTGGTCATCTGGTGCATGAACACTTCTTCGGCGATTCGGCCGCCGAACAGCATGCTGATCTGGTTCAGCATGTATTCGCGGTCATAGCTGTAGCGGTCTTGCGCCGGCAGGCTCATGGTCACGCCAAGGGCGCGGCCACGCGGAATGATGGTGACCTTGTGGACAGGGTCGCACTTGGGCAGCAGCTTGCCGATGAGGGCGTGGCCGGACTCGTGGTACGCCGTGTTGCGGCGCTCTTCCTCGGGCATGACCATGCTCTTGCGCTCGGGGCCCATGAAGATCTTGTCCTTGGCCTTCTCGAAGTCCTGCATTTCGACGACGCGCGCATTGCGGCGCGCAGCCATCAGGGCAGCTTCGTTGCACAGGTTGGCCAGGTCGGCGCCGGACATGCCGGGCGTACCGCGCGCGATCACGCTCGGGTTCACGTCCTGGCCGAGCGGCACCTTGCGCATGTGCACGCCGAGGATCTGCTCGCGGCCGCGGATGTCGGGCAGCGTCACGTACACCTGACGGTCGAAACGGCCGGGGCGCAGCAGCGCGGCGTCAAGAATGTCGGGGCGGTTGGTTGCAGCCACCACGATCACGCCGAGATTGGTTTCGAAACCGTCCATCTCGACCAGCATCTGGTTCAGGGTTTGTTCGCGCTCGTCGTTACCGCCACCCAGGCCGGCGCCGCGCTGGCGGCCCACCGCATCGATTTCGTCGATGAAGATGATGCAAGGAGCGTTCTTCTTGGCGTTCTCGAACATGTCGCGCACACGGGCCGCGCCCACGCCGACGAACATTTCAACGAAGTCGGAGCCCGAGATCGAGAAGAACGGCACCTTGGCTTCGCCGGCGATCGACTTGGCGAGCAAGGTCTTGCCGGTACCCGGAGGGCCGACCAGCAGCAGGCCGCGCGGAATGCGGCCGCCGAGCTTCTGGAAGCGCTGCGGGTCTTTCAGGAAGTCGACCACTTCACGGACTTCTTCCTTGGCCTCGTCGCAGCCTGCGACGTCGGCAAAAGTGACCGTGTTGTTGTTCTCGTCCATCATGCGGGCCTTGCTCTTGCCGAAGCTGAACGCCCCGCCCTTGCCGCCACCCTGCATCTGGCGCATGAAATAGATCCAGACGCCGATCAGGAGCAGCATCGGGCCCCAACTCACCAGGAGCGTCATGAGGAGCGAGCCCTCTTCGCGCGGCTTGACGTCGAACTTGACGTTGTGGTCGATCAGGTCGCCCACCAGGCCGCGGTCGAGCACCGTGGCCGTCGTGCGGATCTTGCGATCGTCGTTGGTGACGGCGATGATTTCTCCGCCGCCCGCGCCTTCAGGAATGACGGCGCTCTTGATCTGGTTGTTTCGGACCTGATCCAGGAATTCCGAATAACTCACCGTCCCCGAGCCGACGCCGCCGCGGGTGTCGAACTGCTTGAATACAGTGAACAACACCATGGCAATGACGAGCCATACGGCAACTTTGGAAAACCACTGATTGTTCAAACGAAGCTCCAGTCGAAAGCGCGTGACAAGATTGTGAAAAGAACGCGCTGTGGGTACGCAATTGCGCCCCATTTTAGGCTTTTCAAGCTACGAAAAGCCGGCATTTCCCTAATGCAGCCATAGCCTCCGAAGGGTTTGCCCCCCATTGACACCCCTTGGCGGCCCGTTCAAGGGGTTGCAGCGTCAAGGTATCAAAGCGTTTCCTGAGCCTTCAGACCCATGCCGACCAAAAAGGTTTCGGACGATTTGTCGCGCGAGGCCTTGGGTTTGAAGGGCTTCACGGTGCGAAAATTCGCCTTGAACAGCTTTACCAGCTCGTCGTAGCCGCTGCCATGGAAGAGCTTGGCCACCAGCGCCCCTTCGGGCTTCAGGTGGTGCTGGGCGAAGTCGATTGCAAGCTCGATCAGGTGCGCAACCCGGGCGGCGTCGGCCGAGTGAATGCCCGAGAGGTTGGGCGCCATGTCCGAAACCACCAGGTCGGCCTTGCGGCCCGCCAGCACACCCAGCACCTGCTCCAGCAGCTCCGCCTCGCGGAAATCGCCTTGCAGGAAGGTCACGCCCTCGATGGGCTCCATCGGCAGGATGTCCAGTGCAATGATCGTGCCGTTCAATTCCCCGGCTGCGGCGCCGTCCGGCGACATGCGCCGCCGCAGGTACTGGCTCCAGGCGCCGGGCGTGGAACCCAGGTCGACCACCAGTTGGCCCGGTTTGACCAACCCCAGCGACTCGTCGATTTCCTTGAGCTTGTAGGCGGCGCGTGCGCGGTACCCCTCCCGCGTGGCCAGCTTCACGTACGGATCGTTGATGTGGTCGTGCAGCCACGCCTTGTTGACTTTTTTGCTTTTTGCCTTGGTGCTCATGGGTGGCCTCTCGTGCTTCGCGCTGCGGTATTCGCCTTGGAAGCGGCCCGGCGTTTCGAGAGGTTGCTTTCTACCCTCGATAATACGGGGATGCCCGCCATTCAACTTACCCCTGCCGAGCGCAAGGTGCACCGCGCCGAAGCTCACCACCTGGATCCGATCGTCATGGTCGGTGGAGACGGGCTGACCCCTGCCGTTAAAAAAGAGGCCGATGCGGCGCTCAAGGCCCACGGCCTGATCAAGATCCGCGTCTTTTCCGACGACCGCCTGGCGCGCGACGCCATGCTGCAGGAACTCGCCGATGAACTCGACGCGGCGCCCATCCAGCACATCGGCAAGCTGCTGGTGTTGTGGCGCCCCAAGCCCGAGAAGGAGCGCGTGGTCGACGAAGACCGCATGCCCGGCCCGCGCGACATCAAGGTGCTGAAGTACAGCAAGCGCGGCGGCCAGCGCCCCGAAATCAAGACCCTGCGCGTGCTCGGCAACCAGCGGCTCACCCCCGGCGGCACCATCAAGCGCGCCAAGGCGAAGCGGCCGCTTTCGGCCAAGAAGCGTAACCAGGCAGACTGAACTTGGTGCCAGCGCAAGGCGCCCAGCGCCATATCCTCTGCATGAAGTGGGGCACGAAATACGGCCCCGAATACGTCAACCGCCTCTACGCCATGGTGCGCCGCAACCTGAGCGGCGACTTCAAGTTCGTGTGCCTGACGGAAGACGGCACCGGCATTCGCCCCGAAGTGACGTGCCTGCCGATTCCTCCACTCAACCTGCAGCTGGCGCCGGGCCAGCGCGACGGCGCATGGAAGAAGCTCACCACCTTCGAAAAAGACCTGCACGGCCTGCGCGGCACCGCCCTCTTCCTGGACGTGGACGTGGTGATCGTCGGCAGCCTCGATGCATTCTTCGAGCACCCCGGCGAGTTCCTGATCATTCATGACTACGCACGCCCCTGGCGGCGCCAGCGGATCACCGGAAACTCATCGGTCTACCGCTTTGAGCTGGGTGCCCATGCCGACGTGCTGGCGTACTTTCGCGACAACATGGACAAGGTGCAGGCCGAGTACCGCAACGAGCAGACCTACCTGTCCGCCATGATGCACAAGCAGGGCAAGCTGGGCTATTGGCCCGCGGCCTGGTGCCCGAGCTTCAAGTACCACGGCATACCCACGTGGCCGACCAACTACTGGGAAGAGCCCTTCGTGCCCGAAGGCGCGCGCATCATGGTGTTCCACGGCGAATGCAATCCGCCGGATGCGCTGGCGGGTCGCCGCAACCGGGCTTTCCGCTACATCCGGCGGGCGAACTGGATCGCGAAGTTCTGGAAGGAATGAGCTGAACGGACAGGGGCGGCAGCGCCGCCGCTGGTCCTCAGCTTGCCGCGGGCGCCTTGGCAGCGCCCATGCGCCACAGCAGTGCACCCGCGCACAGCCACTGAACCAGGTACATGCCGCTTCCCACGGCGTGCCAGAGCTTCAGGTTGTCGCGCGCAAGAATCCGGGGTGCTACGGCATACTGCTGGAGCAGTGCCAGCAGCAAGGCACCCAGTATAAGGAAGATGGCGGCCATCGACGCGTTGTCGATGCGGTCGTCCATCTTGGTTCTGAAATGAACCAGCAGCAGCAGGCCGCAGCCGATGGCGATCCAGCTCTGCGCCTCGAACAATTGCCCTGCGAAATTGCCCGCCACGGCGGGGTTGCCGAGCCGTGCGAAAAGCATCGGCACGACCAGAAAGCCGATCGTCGTGAGGCTGCCCCACCAGAAGGCGGCGAGCAACAGCGCAAGGCGGTCTTTCATCGGGCGTGAATCAGATGTAGCGAACCGCCACGATCTCGTAGCGCTTGAGGCCGCCCGGGGCCTGCACCTCGGCGACGTCGCCCTCTTCCTTGCCGATGAGCGCACGCGCGATCGGGCTGGAGATATTGATGAGTCCGAGCTTCAGGTCGGCTTCGTCCTCGCCGACGATCTGGTACTTGACCGCTTCGCCGGTTTCTTCTTCCTCGAGTTCCACCGTGGAGCCGAACACCACCTTGCCGCCGGCGTCGAGTTCGGCCGGATCGATGATCTGCGCGGCCGACAGCTTGCCTTCGACTTCCTGGATGCGGCCTTCGATGAAGCCCTGGCGGTCCTTGGCGACCTCGTACTCGGCGTTTTCGCTCAGGTCGCCCTGCGCGCGGGCTTCGGAAATCGCGTTGATGACCCAGGGGCGGTCCACGGTCTTGAGCTGATGCAGCTCGGCGCGCAGCTTTTCGGCACCGCGCTTGGTAATTGGGATGGTGGCCATGTTTGGTTCTCCATAAAGCGAAACCGCCGAACGCTGCCGTTCGGCGGTCGATTGGGGGAAAGGATCAGACGAGTGTGCGTCCGGTCAGCCGGCTCAGGATGGCGAGCGGGCTCGAATCCGGATTGTATTGCTTCGACGCAGCCAGATGAAGGGTCTGCTCAAGCATGTACTGGCCCGCCATGACGGCGTGCGAGGTCTGGTCCGAGAAGCAAACCCACACCGAACCCGGCGGAAACTCGGCCTTCTCCTGCGGCGAATTTTCCTGGTAGGCCATGTCCGATTTCATGCCGTCGTGCAGCTGCAGCATCAGGTGGTCGTACTCGCTGCGGAACGACTTGGTCACATGCAGCGACTGCAGCAACTTCGCTTGCCAGCGCACATAGGGCTTGGCGCGCGGCAAAAAGCGCCTGGCGATGTCCTCGAAAGGTTCGCCCACGCGCCACACGCGCGGCGCGCCTTCAGGGTTCACGTTGGTGAACACCCGAAGGATGCGCTCGCCATAGTTGGGCCGCGAGGGAAATGCATCGACATGCAGGCGGCGGTCGTCGGCGCGCCACGATTGCACGCGCGTCTCGACCTGTGCCGGCCGGTAGCTGGTCGGCGCCAGCCGCAGGGCTGGCGTGTAGTGCGGCAGCAGGCCGTGGATGAGTTGCTGCGCCTGCGCGCGAAACCGCCTCACCATTGCCGTTGCCTTGCGCTGCACGTCCTCGTCGCCGACAGCGCCCTTGAGCTTGCCGTTGGCGTCGAGGCTGATGTTGCGCACATCCGGCGACAGCAGGCTCGGCGTGAGCAGGCTGCGCTCTTCGGGCAGCAGCTCGAAGCCCAGGCGCGGAAAGTACAGCACCTTGCCCGCTTCCAGTTCGGCGATCCACGCTTCGTTGGGCGTGGCCGCGTTCCAGTCCGCGAGGTCGAGTTCGACGAGCTGCGTTTCCATGGCCACGCTCAGGCGGCTGCCAGCTGCGCGTGCATCTCCTGCACCGAGATCACACCGAGCTCGTCCATGAAGCCCATGCCTTCGACCGCGGCTTCGGCACCAAAGATGGTGGTGAAGGTGGTCACGCGCGCGAGCAGCGCCGAGGTGCGGATCTGCCGCGAGTCGTTGATCGCGTTGCGGCGCTCTTCCACCGTGTTGATGACCAAGGCGATCTCGTTGTTCTTGATCATGTCCACGATGTGCGGGCGGCCTTCGGTCACCTTGTTCACCGTTGCGCATTCGATGCCCGCAGCACCGATGGCGGCGGCCGTGCCCTTGGTGGCGATGATCTCGAAGCCCAGCTTGACCAGGCCGCGCGCCACTTCCACCGCGCGCGCCTTGTCGTTGTTCTTCACCGAGATGAAGACCTTGCCCGACTTCGGCAGGTGCGTGCCCGCGCCCAGCTGCGACTTCACGAAGGCTTCGCCGAAGGTCTTGCCCACGCCCATCACTTCGCCGGTCGACTTCATCTCGGGGCCGAGGATGGTGTCGACGCCCGGGAACTTGACGAACGGGAACACGGCCTCCTTCACGCTGAAGTAAGGCGGCGTCACTTCCTTGGTCACACCCTGCGACTTGAGCGACTGGCCGGCCATGCAGCGTGCCGCCACCTTGGCGAGCTGGATGCCCGTGGCCTTGCTCACGTAAGGCACGGTGCGCGAAGCACGCGGGTTCACTTCGAGCACGTAGATGACGTCCTTGCCGTCCTTCTGCTGGATGGCGAACTGCACGTTCATCAGGCCCACCACGTTGAGCGCGGCGGCCATGGCGGCGCTCTGGCGCTTCAGCTCTGCAATGGTCTCGGCGCTCAGGCTGTAGGGTGGCAGCGAGCAGGCGGAGTCGCCCGAGTGCACGCCGGCTTGCTCGATGTGCTCCATCACGCCGCCGATCAGGGTCTGGCCCTCGGCATCGCGCAAGCAGTCGACGTCGCACTCGACAGCATCGTTCAGGAAGCGGTCGAGCAGCACCGGCGAGTCGTTGCTCACCTTGACCGCTTCGCGCATGTAGCGCTCGAGGTCGCGCTGCTCGTGCACGATTTCCATCGCGCGGCCGCCGAGCACATAGCTCGGGCGCACCACCAGCGGGTAGCCGAGGGCCGCGGCCTTCTCGAGCGCCTCGGGTTCGGTGCGCGCGGTGGCGTTCGGCGGTTGCAGCAGCTTGAGCTCATGCAGCAGCTTCTGGAAGCGCTCGCGGTCTTCGGCCGCGTCGATCATGTCGGGCGAGGTGCCGATGATCGGCACCCCGTTTGCCTCGAGGTCCAGCGCGAGCTTGAGCGGCGTCTGGCCGCCGTACTGCACGATCACGCCGAGCGGCTTTTCCTTGTCGACGATCTCGAGCACATCTTCGAGCGTGAGCGGCTCGAAGTACAGGCGGTCGCTCGTGTCGTAGTCGGTCGACACGGTCTCGGGGTTGCAGTTGACCATGATGGTCTCGTAGCCGTCCTCGCGCATGGCGAGCGCGGCATGCACGCAGCAGTAGTCGAACTCGATGCCCTGGCCGATGCGGTTGGGACCGCCGCCGAGCACCATGATCTTCTTCTTGTCGGTCGGGTCGGCTTCGCACTCGTCCTCGTAGGTCGAGTACATGTAGGCCGTGTTGGTCGCGAACTCGGCCGCGCAGGTGTCCACGCGCTTGTAGACCGGGCGCACGCCCAGCGCGCGGCGCTTCTCGCGAATGGCGGTGTCGGTGGTCTTGAGCTGCTTGGCCAGGCGGCGGTCGGAAAAGCCCTTCTTCTTGAGCGCGAGCAGCGTGTCCTTGTCGATGTCGTCGAGCGACTTGGTTTCGAGCTCGAGTTCGATCTTCACGATCTCTTCGATCTGCACCAGGAACCACGGGTCGATCTTGGTCAGCGCGAACACTTCGTCCACGCTCAGGCCCATGGCGAAGGCATCGCCCACGTACCAGATGCGCTCGGGACCGGGCTCGCCCAGTTCCTTCTCGAGCACTTCACGGTCCTGCGTCTTCTCGTTGAGGCCGTCCACGCCCACTTCGAGGCCGCGCAGGGCCTTCTGGAACGATTCCTGGAAGGTGCGGCCCATGGCCATCACTTCACCCACGGACTTCATCTGCGTGGTCAGGCGCGAATCGGCCTGCGGGAATTTCTCGAACGCAAAGCGCGGGATCTTGGTGACCACGTAGTCGATCGACGGTTCGAACGACGCGGGCGTGGCGCCGCCCGTGATCTCGTTGCGCAGTTCGTCGAGCGTGTAGCCCACGGCCAGCTTGGCCGCGACCTTGGCAATCGGGAAGCCCGTGGCCTTGGAGGCCAGCGCTGACGAACGCGAGACGCGCGGATTCATCTCGATGACGACCATGCGGCCGTCCTTCGGGTTGATGGAGAACTGCACGTTCGAGCCGCCAGTGTCCACGCCGATCTCGCGCAGCACGGCCAGCGAGGCGTTGCGCAGGATCTGGTATTCCTTGTCGGAGAGCGTCTGAGCGGGGGCCACGGTGATCGAGTCGCCGGTGTGCACGCCCATCGGGTCGAGGTTTTCAATCGAGCAGACGATGATGCAGTTGTCGGCCTTGTCGCGCACGACTTCCATCTCGTACTCTTTCCAGCCGAGCAGCGATTCTTCGATCAAGAGCTCGTTGGTCGGCGAGGCTTCGATGCCGCGCTTGCAGATGGTCTCGAACTCTTCCGGGTTGTAGGCAATGCCGCCGCCGGTGCCGCCGAGCGTGAAGCTCGGGCGGATCACGGTCGGAAAGCCGACCGACTTCTGCACCGCCCAGGCCTCTTCCATCGAATGGGCGATGCCGGAGCGCGCCGAGCCGAGTCCGATCTTGGTCATCGCGTCCTTGAACTTCAGGCGGTCCTCGGCCTTGTCGATGGCTTCGGGCGTGGCGCCGATGAGTTCGACCGGCTTGTTGGTGGCCGCGCCCGTGTACTTGTCGAGCACGCCGTTGCGCCAGAGGTCGAGCGCGCAGTTGAGCGCGGTCTGGCCGCCCATGGTCGGCAGGATGGCGTCGGGGCGCTCCTTGGCGATGATCTTCTCGACCGTCTGCCAGGTGATCGGCTCGATGTAGGTCACGTCGGCCGTGGCCGGGTCGGTCATGATCGTCGCGGGGTTGCTGTTGATCAGGATGACCTTGTAGCCCTCTTCGCGCAGAGCCTTGCAAGCCTGCACGCCGGAGTAGTCGAACTCGCAGGCCTGGCCGATGATGATCGGGCCGGCGCCGATGATGAGAATGGATTTGAGGTCTGAGCGCTTGGGCATCTTATTTGTCCTTGGTGAAACCGATGCCGCGGCCGCTGTAGGCGCCCGGCTTCGGTTCATCCATCAGTTGATGGATCGCGTTGAATACATCGCGAAAGTTCTGGTCGTATCGCTGTTCCAGCGCGTTCAGCTTGCGCTTGAGATCGGCGTGCTCCGACAGCATGCTGCGCAGCTTGACGAAGGTACGCATGATCTCGATGTTGACGGCCACGGCGCGTTCGCTGCGCAGCACGCTCGACAACATGGCCACGCCCTGTTCGGTGAGCGCCACGCTGCGGTAGCGCGCGCCGCCGGAACCCGGCTTCTCGGTTTTTGAGATCACAAGTTGTGATCTCAAATTCTCGAGGTCGTGGTTCTCCAGGGTGAAGGCAAAGTCCGCGGGAAAACGATCGAGGTTGCGGCGCATGGCCTGCAACAACACCCGGGTCTCGACGCCGTAGAGCGCGGCAAGGTCCTGCGCCAGCATGACCTTGAGGCCGCGCAGCACATAGATCTTGCCCTCGGCATCGCGCAATGCGGCGATGACCGAGACGTCGAGCACCGCGGGTGCATCAGCCACGTGCCTGCTCTCCACGTGCCTGCTCCATGAGCGCGGTGAAGCGGTCGAACAGGTAGCCGATGTCGTGCGGGCCGGGCGAGGCCTCCGGGTGGCCCTGGAAGCAGAACGCCGGCTTGTCGGTGCGCGCAAGGCCCTGCAGCGTGTTGTCGAACAGGCTGATGTGGGTGGCGCGCAGGTTGGCCGGCAGCGACTTCTCGTCGACCGCGAAGCCATGGTTCTGGCTGGTGATGCTCACGCGGCCGTTGTCCAGGTCTTTCACCGGATGGTTCGCGCCGTGGTGGCCGAACTTCATCTTGAAGGTCTTCGCACCCGAGGCCAGCGCCATGATCTGGTGCCCCAGGCAGATGCCGAAGGTCGGAATGCCGGTCTCGATGAGTTCCTTGACCGCGCTGATGGCGTAATCGCAAGGCTCCGGGTCTCCCGGGCCGTTGGCCAGGAAGATGCCGTCGGGTTTGAGCTTGAGCACATCGGCGGCGGGCGTTTGCGCCGGCACCACGGTGATGCGGGCGCCGCGCTGCGCGATCATGCGCAGGATGTTCTTCTTGACGCCGTAATCGAACGCCACCACGTGGAACTTGGGCGTGATCTGCACGCCGTAGCCCGGCTTGCCGTTCGAGTTCACGAGCTTCCACTCAGTTTCGGTCCACTCGTAGGTCTGCTTCACCGACACGACCTTGGCCAGGTCGAGCCCGGCCATGTTGGGCGCGCCCTTGGCGGCGGCAATGGCCTTGTCGATCAGCGCCTGCGTCACGGCTTCGCCCGCGGCGAGGCCCAGGATGCAGCCGTTCTGCGCGCCATGGGTGCGCAGGTGGCGGGTCAGCTTGCGGGTGTCGATGTTCGCGATGGCCACCGTCTTGCCGGCCACGAGGTATTCGTTCAGCGTCGCGGTCTTGCGGAAATTGGATGCGACGAGCGGCAGGTCTTTGATGATCAGGCCAGCGGCATGGATCTTGTCGGCTTCGATGTCTTCCCCATTGACGCCGTAGTTGCCGATATGCGGATACGTGAGCGTCACGATCTGCTGGCAATAACTCGGGTCGGTGAGGATTTCCTGGTAACCGGTCATGGAGGTGTTGAACACCACTTCACCGGTCGTGGAGCCGGCGGCTCCGATCGAATTGCCTTGAAAGACCGTGCCGTCTGCGAGCGCCAGGATGGCGGGCGGGAAACTTCCCTTGAGAGACAAAAGCACTGGGTTCTCCGGATGGTTACGGTCGCCCGGAGCCCCAGGCGCGTTGCCTGCGGACTGCTGCTTAAGGGGAAGATGGCGTTGTAGGCGGCCGGGCGACGCTATTGCGAGTAAGCCCCCGATTGTAGCCCGGCGGCGTCACCCTCCTGACTTGAAAGGCCGGAAAACATACGAGGCCGACGCCTTTATGGCGTCCGGGAATCAGGAATTCACCCGCGCAAGGCCGGCCGCGCCGCTCGCGTGCAGGCAGATGGCGGCCGCGGCAGCCACGTTCAGCGATTCCTCGCCGCCGGGCTGCGCAATGCGGATGTGGTGCGTTGCCCGGGCTTCCAGCGCCGCGGAAACGCCCTGCCCCTCGTGCCCCATGAGCCAGGCGCAGGGATGCGGCAGCCTGGCCTCGTGCAGCCATTCGCCCCGGTGCGAGCTGGTGGCCACCAGCGGCACCTTCAACTCGTCGAGCGCATCGGCCTCCACGCCTTCGATCAACCGCAGGCCGAAATGGGCGCCCATGCCTGCCCGCAGCACCTTGGGCGCCCACAACGCGGCCGTGCCCTTGAGCGCAATCACCTGCCTGAACCCGAAAGCCGCCGCGCTGCGCAGGATGGAACCGGCATTGCCGGCGTCCTGGAGGCGGTCGAGCACGACGCTGGGCGCGCCGGGCAGCAGCGCCGGCCGCTCAGGCAGATCGAGCACGAAACCCATGGGCGCGGGCGACTCCAGTCCGCTGGCCCCGCGCAAGAGATCGTCGTCGACCACTACGGTTTTTATAGCAACACTCGCCCATTCGGCAGGACACTGCGGCCAGAACGATTCTGAAAAAACGGCGATGGCGGGCTTGATGCCCCTGGCGAGCGCCGCGCGGCAGAGGTGATCGCCCTCCAGCCACACGCGGCCGAGCTTGCGGTAGGCACCGGGGTCCTGGGCCAGCTTGCGCAAGTCCTTGAGCAGCGGGTTGTCGCGCGAGCTGATGTGGCTCGCGCCCGATGGAGTGGTCATGCGTCGGGAATCTCAGGGCGCCGTGCGCAGGTCGAGATGCACGGTCTCGACCGTTGAGGCGGCCACCGCGAGCGGCATGGAGGCTTCGGCCGGCACGGCAACCTCGCCGGCTGCACGTGCCAGGGCCGCGGCCACCGGGCTGAACGAGCGGCGGTGGTGAACGCAGGCGCCATGGCGCAGCAGCGCCTCCAGATGCTCCGGCGTGCCGTAGCCCTTGTGGCCGGCAAAACCATAGTGGGGAAATTCGACGTGCAGTTGCTCGCACAGGCGGTCGCGGTGGACCTTGGCGAGGATGGAGGCAGCCGAGATCGCCTTGACCCGCGCGTCGCCCTTCACGATGGCCTCGGCCAGCACATCGAGTGTGGGCAATCGGTTGCCGTCGACCAGCACTTTCGCAGGCTTGAGGCGCAGCCCCTCCACCGCGCGGCGCATCGCGAGCATCGTGGCCTGCAGGATGTTGTGGGTGTCGATTTCCTCGACCGTGGCCTGCGCCACCGAGCAGCACAGCGCTTTTGCAAGAATCTGGTCGTGCAGGCGCTCGCGCTGCAGGGCCGTGAGCGTCTTGGAGTCGGCCAGGCCGCGGATCGGACGCTGGTCGTCCAGGATGACGGCCGCGGCCACCACCGGGCCGGCCAGCGGTCCGCGGCCCGCTTCGTCCACGCCCGCAACAAGGCCCGGCGCGTCCCACACCAGGGCCGCCTGCTCAGCCTTCAAGAACTTTCTGGATCGCATCGGCGCAAAGTGTCGGCGTATCGCGCTGCAGTTGCACGTGCAGCTCTGAAAATTTTTGTTGCAGCGCCCGCGTCTTTTCGGGCGCGTCGAACCACTCGAGCGTGGCGTGGGCCAGCGCCTCCGGCGTGGCTGCCTCCTGCAACAGCTCGGGCACCACGAACTCACGCGCCAGGATGTTGGGCAAACCGACCCAGGGCTGGAGCTGTTTGCGCTGCATCAGGCGCCACGAGAGCGCGTTCATGTTGTACGCGATGACCATCGGCCGTTTGAACAGCGCCGCCTCGAGCGTGGCGGTGCCGCTGGCGATCAGGGTCACGTCGCAGGCAGCCAGCGCGGCATGCGACTGGCCGTCGAGCAGCTTCACCCGGCCTGCGGCGCCGCTGGCCTGCAGCAAGGCCTCGACCTCCACGCGCAGCCCCGGCAGGATGGGGGCGACAAACTGCAATGCCGGCCTTGCCTTGAGCATTTGCGCCGCAGCGGCGAAGAATCGCGCGGCCAGATAGCGCACCTCCGAACGGCGGCTGCCGGGCAGCAAGGCGACGACCTCCGCATCCGGCGCCAAACCCAGCGCTGCACGAGCGGCGACCCGGTCGGGCGTCATCGGAATCACGTTGGCCAGCGGATGGCCGACATAGCTGCCCTGCACCCCGTTTTCCGCCAGCAGCGCGGGCTCGAACGGAAAGATGCACAGCACATGGTCGGCTGCGGCGCGGATTTTTTCGATGCGTTCTGCGCGCCAGGCCCAAATGGAGGGACAGACGAAGTGCACCGTCTTCATGCCGCGGCTGCGCAATCCGGCCTCGAGATCAAGGTTGAAATCGGGTGCGTCCACGCCAATGAAGAGTTCGGGCCACTCCCGCAGCAGCCGTGCCTTGAGCTGCCGACGGATGCCGGCAATTTCGGCATAGTGGCGCAGCACCTCGATATAGCCGCGCACCGCGAGTTTTTCTTGCGGCCACCAGCTTTGGAAACCGTGCGCGAGCATTCGGGGGCCGCCGATGCCGGCGGTCTGGAGCGATGGCCAACGCGCCTGCAGGCCGTCCAGGAGCAGGCCGGCCAGCAGGTCGCCGGACGCCTCTCCCGCGACCAGCGCGAACCTTCGCTGTTCGTCCTTGCCCATGCGACTGCTACTTCAGCGCGCGATGCCGCGCGTCGAATTGGAGAGAAAACGCTCCATCAGCGCCACGTCCTCGGCCGCTTCAGGGGTTTCGGCCGCCAATGCGTTGATGCCGGCGCGCGCTTCTTCGAGCGTCTTGCCCTGACGGTACAGCAGGCGATGCATCTGCTTCACCGCCGCAAGGCGGGGTGCCGAAAAATCGCGCCGGCGCAGACCCACGACGTTGAAGCCGCGCACAGCCAGCGGGTTGCCGTCGACCAGCATGAAGGGAGGCACGTCCTGCGACACGGCACTGGCAAAGCCCACCATGGCGTGCGCGCCGATCGAAACGAACTGGTGAATGCCCGTCAGCCCGCCGATCGTGACCCAGTCGGCCAGATGCACGTGGCCGGCCAATGTGGTGTTGTTGGCCAAGGTGGTGTGGTCATCGACACGGCAGTCGTGCGCGATGTGCGTGTACGCCATGATCCAGTTGTCGTTGCCCACGCGCGTGATGCCGCCCGCCCCCGGCACGCCAAGGTTGAAGGTGCAGAACTCGCGAATGACATTGCGGTCGCCAATGACCAGCTCGGTCGGCTCGCCGGCGTATTTCTTGTCCTGCGGCACGGCGCCCAGCGAAGAAAACTGGAAGATCCGGTTGTCGCGGCCGATGGTGGTGCGGCCCTCGATCACGCAATGCGCGCCGATGGTCGTCCCGGCGCCAACCCGCACATGAGGGCCGATGATGGTGTACGGCCCGACCGAAACCGAGGCGTCGAGTTCTGCCTTCGGATCGATGAGCGCTGTCGGATGAACCTGCGTCATGCCTTGTTGTAACCGCCGCAAGATCAGTTGATCTGGCGCATGGCGCACATCAGCGTCGCCTCGCAGGCGAGCTCGGCGCCCACCAGGGCACGGCCCTTGAACTTGGAGATGCCGGCTTTCATGCGCTCGATTTCGACTTCGAGCGTGAGCTGGTCGCCCGGCTCCACGGGGCGCTTGAAGCGCGCACCGTCGATGGCGGCAAAGTAGTAGACCGTGTTGTCGTCGGGCACGATGTCCAGCGAATGGAACGACAGCAGCGCCGCCGCCTGTGCCATGGCTTCGAGCATCAGCACGCCCGGCATGACCGGACGGTGAGGAAAGTGGCCGTTGAAGAACGGCTCGTTCATCGTCACGTTCTTGAGCGCCGTGATGCGCTTGCCCTTTTCCATGTCCAGCACGCGATCCACCAGCAGGAACGGGTAACGGTGGGGCAGCAGCTTGAGGATTTGATGGATATCGAGCGTCGTCGTCATGATTTTCTGTTCCTGCGTCGTCTTCATTTATTCTGGGGGGCCTTCTCCAGCGCCTTCAGTCGTTCGCGCAGGCTGTGCAACTGCTTGAGTGTTGCAGCATTTTTTTCCCAGCTCGCATTGTCGTCGATGGGGAACATGCCGGTGTACTGCCCGGCCTTGTGGATCGAGCGTGTGACCACCGTGGCCGCCGAAACGTGCACGCCATCTGCAACAGTCAGGTGGCCCAGCACGATGGCACCGCCGCCGAAGGTGCAGTGCGCGCCGATGGTGGCGCTACCCGCCACGCCGACGCAGCCCGCCATGGCGGTGTGCTTGCCCACGCGCACGTTGTGGCCGATCTGGATGAGGTTGTCGAGCTTGACGCCGTCTTCGATGACGGTGTCGTCGAGCGCGCCGCGGTCGATGCAGGTGTTGGCACCGATCTCGACGTCGTTGCCGATGCGCACCGCGCCCAGCTGCTCGATCTTGACCCACTCTCCCTTGTGCGGTGCGAGGCCGAAGCCGTCGGCGCCGATCACCACGCCGGGATGCAGCAGGCAGCGGTCGCCGACCAGGCAGTCTTCGCTGACGGTCACGCGCGACTTCAGGACCGTGCCGGCTCCGATGCGTGCGCCCCGCTCCACCACGCACAAGGCACCGATGCGCGCGGTGGCGTCCACATGGGCTTCAGGATGAATGACGGCGGAGGGATGGATGCGGTCGGCCTCGGGGCGCGCATGGTGCGCCTTCCAGAGTTGGGTGAGCCGCGCAAAGTAGAGATACGGATCGGCCGCGACGATGAACGCTCCGCGCGCCGCTGCCGCCTCGCGCATGGCCGGCGAAACGATCACGCAGGCGGCCTTGGATGCCGCCAGCTCCTGCTGGTATTTGGGATGGCTCAGGAAACTGAGCGCATCAGGCTGGGCGTTCTGAAGCGGAGCTAGCCGCTCGATGGAAAGCGCAGCGTCCCCGTGGAGCTCGCCCCCGAGGGCGTCAACAATGGCTCCGAGCAGCAATGCCACGCCGTTTTTGCGGCGTTATTTGCCGCCCGCAGGCGCGGAAGAAGTGGTCGAGGCGTTCAGCGCCTTGATCACCTTGTCCGTGATGTCGTGCTTCGGATTGATGTAGATCGCCTCCTGCAGGATGGCGTCGTACTTTTCAGCCTCGGCCACCTGCTTCACCACGCGGTTGGCACGCTCGTAGACCTGCTGGAGCTCTTCGTTCTTGCGCGCATTGAGGTCTTCCTGGAACTCGCGGCGGCGGCGCTGGAAATCACGGTCCTGGTCGACCAGCGCGCGCTGGCGTGCCGTACGCTGGCTTTCCGACAAGGTAGGCGCCTCGCGCTCGAACCTTTCGGAAGCCGACTTCAAAGCCTCGCCTTGCGTCGTGAGGTCTTTCTCGCGCTTGAGGAACTCGGACTCGAGCTTGGCTTGCGCAGCCTTGGCAGGCTGGGCTTCGCGCAGCACGCGGTCCGGATTCACGAATCCGATGCGAAAAGTCTCCTGCGCCTGGGCAGCAGGCGCGGCAACCAGCGCAAAAACGGGGATCAACAACGCGCCAGCTGCGGCGCGGATCAAATGCGTCATTTAGAAAGAAGTTCCGATCTGGAATTGCAAGCGCTGAATTCTATCCTTCGGGATCGTGACGAAGCCGGTCGCCGGATCCACCACTTCCTTCTGGGACCTGATGGGGAAGGCGTAGGCCAGGCGCAGCGGCCCGAGCGGCGAAATCCAGCTGACGCCGAGGCCGACGGAGGCGCGCAGCTTCTTCTGGGCCTTGTACTGGGCGTCGGTCAGGCCTTCGGCCCGCGAGCCGAACACATTGCCGACGTCGAAGAAGCCGTACAGGCGCAGAGTGCGGTCGTTGCCGGCGCCGGGGAACGGCGTGCTGAGCTCGGCATTGAAGATCGCCTTCTTGGTGCCGCCCAGGGCGGCGCCTTCGGTCTGGCCAAGCAGCGGCGCGTCGCGCGGGCCCAGCGAGTTCTGCTCGAAACCGCGGATCGAACCCAGGCCACCGGCATAGAAGTTCTTGAAGATCGGGAAGGTCTTGCCGCCGAACGCCTTGCCGTAGCCGACTTCGCCGTTGATCGCGAAGGTGTACTGCTTGCTGATGGGGAAGAACTGCTGGTACTGGTAGCTCGTCTTGAGGTACTTCATGTCCCCACCGACGCCCAGCTCGACGTTGGCGCGCTGCAGGCGGCCGCTCGTCGGAACGAGTGCGCTGTCGCGGTTGTCGCGGCCCCAGCCGATGGTCAGCGGCACGCCCCACACGCTGTCCTGGTCGCATCGCGAGACGAACAACCCGCTGGCGTCGGTCTTGCACTGGAAGTAGTCGCGGTACGACTTGGGCGTAAGGAAGGCGAACGAGCTCTGCGCGTCGAAGGCGTAGCGCTCGAGGCCGACCCCGAAGAAGACGGTGTCGACTTCGCTGAACGGCACGCCAAAGCGGATCGAAGCGCCCTGGTTGACCAGCTTGTAGTCGCCGTCGACCGAGTAGTTGTACGGCCGCGTGGTGGTGTGATAGACGCTCACCGTGCGCGAGATGCCGTCCTGCGTGAAGTACGGGTCGGTGGTGGTCAGCGAAAGCGTGCGGTTGTACTTGCTGGTGTTGACCTGCAAGCCCAGGAAGTTGCCCGAACCGAACACGTTCTCCTGCGAGATACCGAAGGTGAGAGCCACCTTCTCGGCGCTGGAGTAGCCGGCGCCGAGCTGCAGGCTACCCGTGGGCTTTTCCGCCACGTTCACGACCAGGTCGACCTGGTCGGGCGAACCCGGGATTTCCTGGGTTTCGACGTTCACTTCGGTGAAGAAGCCGAGGCGGTCCACGCGGTCGCGCGAGATCTTGATCTTGTCGCCGTCGTACCACGAAGCTTCGAACTGGCGGAACTCGCGCCGGATCACCTCGTCACGCGTCTTGGCGTTGCCGCCCACGGCCACGCGGCGCACATAGACGCGGCGCGACGGTTCAGCTTGCAGCGTCAGCGTCACGCGGTTGTTGACGCGATCGATTTCAGGACGGGCCTGCACGCGCGCAAACGCGTAGCCGAAGGTGCCGAAATAGTCGGTGAAGGCCTTGGTGGTTTCGGTGACCTGCTCGCCGTTGTACGGCTCGCCGGGCTTGATGGTCACGAGCGACTTGAACTCTTCGTCGCGGCCGAGATAGTTGCCGTCGAGCTTGACGCCGGAAACCACGAACTTTTCGCCTTCGGTGATGTTCACCGTCACCGTCAGGTCCTGCCGGTCGGGCGAAATGGCCACCTGGGTCGAATCGATGCGGAACTCGAGGTAGCCGCGGGTGATGTAGTACGAGCGGAGCGTTTCCAGGTCGGCGTTCAGCTTGGTGCGCGAGTACTGGTTCGACTTGGTGTACCAGCTCATGAAGCCGCCGCTGTCCTGGTCGAACAGGCTCAGCAGCGTCGATTCGCTGAAGGCCTTGTTGCCGACCACGCGCACTTCGCGGATGCGGGCCGAATCGCCCTCGGTCACGGTGAACGTAAGGTTGACGCGGTTGCGCTCGATGGGCGTGACCGTGGTCACGACCTGCGCGTTGTAGAGGCTACGGCTCACATATTGGCGCTTGAGCTCCTGCTCGGCACGGTCGGCCAGGGCCTTGTCGTAGGGCCGGCCGTCGGTCAGGCCGACTTCGCGCAGCGCCTTCTGGAGCGCGGCCTTGTCGAATTCCTTGGTGCCGACGAAATCGACGTCAGCGATGGTGGGCCGCTCTTCGACGATCACCACCAGCACGTTGCCGTTGACGTCGATGCGCACGTCCTTGAACAAACCCAGGTCGAACAGCGCGCGGATGGCGGCCGATCCGCGTTCGTCGCTGTAGGTATCGCCCACACGCAGCGGCAGCGACGCGAAGATCGTGCCGGGCTCCACGCGTTGCAAGCCTTCGACGCGAATGTCGCGCACCGTGAAAGGCTCGACGGCCCAGGCTGCGGTGGCCGCCAGGGCGCTGGCCACTACCGCGGCAACGCTACGCAGGCGAAAGCGACTGAAGTTTGTGTTCATCTGTGAATTGGGCCGGCGCGGAAAGGGCCGGCAGAAAGTTAACCAAAGAGCCGCGTGACGTCGTTGAAAAGTGCGACCGACATCATGACCAGCAGCAAAGCGACACCGCCGCGCTGAAGCCGTTCCATCCAAGCGTCAGAGACGCTCTTGCCGGTCAGGCCCTCCCAAAGATAATACATCAGGTGTCCCCCATCGAGGACCGGCAGCGGCATGAGATTGAGCACACCCAGGCTCACGCTGATCAGCGCAAGGAACACCAGGTACTGGGTCAGCCCGAGGCTTGCGGACTTGCCCGCATAGTCGGCGATCGTGAGCGGCCCGCTCAAGTTCTTGAGCGAAGCTTCGCCGATGACCATCTTGCCCATCATGCGGACGGTGAGCGCCGAGACCTCCCAGGTGCGCACAATGCCGCGCCAGACACCATCGACGGGGCCCTGCCGGACCGTGACCATTTCGGGCGGCGCGCCCACGTAGGCGCCGATCCGGCCGACCTTCACGCCCGCCTCTTCACGCAGCTCCGGCCTGACTTCGAGCTCGACCAGCTGGCCGCCGCGCTGCACCTGCCAGGTTTGAACGCGCGGCTGATCGCCGTCGATCGAAGTCCGGATCAACTCGCGCAATTGCTGACCATCGACGATGGGCGTGTTGCCGATGGCCCGGACCAGATCGCCGTTACGCAGGCCGGCGCGTTCTGCGGCGCTGCCCGCCATGACCTCACCGATCTCGGGACGCGTGAGCGGAGCGAGCACGCCGATCTTGCGGAACATCTGCGGGTCGGCGTCTTTGGCCTGCATGCGGCTCAGCGGCAGCACGATCTGGCGTTCGGGCCGGCCGCCCTCGCCTGCGATTTCAAGCGTCAGGTCCTGGCCGTCGAGGGCGCCGCGCGTCATGCGCCAGCGAAGGTCTTCGAACGACTGCACCGGCTCCAGGTCGCCGTCGAAGCCGGCGCGCGTGATGTGCTCACCGCCGCGCAAGCCTGCGGCTTCCGCGAGCGAGGCCGCAACGGGGCGGGCCAGCTTGGCGACGGGCTCATCCACGCCGATCCAGTTGACGGCTGTATAGAGCACCACCGCGAGCAGCAGGTTGGCGATGGGCCCGGCGGCGACGATGGCCGCGCGCGCGCGCAGCGGCTGGGTGTTGAAGGCGCGGTGCCGTTCTTCGGGTGCTACCGGCCCTTCGCGCTCATCGAGCATCTTGACGTAGCCGCCAAGGGGGAATGCGCCGATGACGAATTCGGTCGACTGGCCGGGATGCTGGCGCTTGGGCTGCCAACGGTACAGCGTCTTGCCGAAGCCGACCGAGAACCGCAGCACCTTGACGCCGCAAGCGACGGCGACGCGATAGTGGCCGTATTCGTGCACGGCAATCAGCACGCCGATGGCAACCACAAAGGCTATGACAGTGAGCATCCGAGTCCTCGGTTGTCCGGCGTATCAGGCCGCAAAGCGCAGCGCCGCGGCATTGGCGGCCGCACGGGCACTGGCATCGAGCGCCAGCAGGTCCGCCAGCGATGCGGGCTTGGAGGGAGAAATGGCTTCCAAAGTTTCCATGTTGACCGCATGAATGCGATCGAAGCGAAGCCGCCGGTCAAGAAAGGCCTCGACTGCGACTTCGTTGGCTGCATTGAGCACCGCCGTGGTCCCGGGGGCCGCGCGAAGCGCGTGCCAGGCCAAGCCCAAGCCGGGGAAGAGCGCTGCATCGGGCGCATCGAAGCTCAGCGCCGCCATCTGGCGGAAGTCCAGGCGCCCCGCCCCACTTTCGATGCGCTCTGGCCAGGCCAGGCCGACGGCAATAGGCACGCGCATGTCGGGCGTGCCGAGCTGCGCGATGACCGACGCATCGGTGAACTGGACCATCGAATGCACCACGCTCTGCGGATGGATGACCACCTCGATCTGTTCAGGCAGCACGCCGAACAGGTGGCGGGCCTCGATCACCTCGAGCGCCTTGTTCATCATGGTCGCGGAATCGACCGAAATCTTGCGCCCCATGACCCAGTTCGGATGCGCACAGGCCTGCTCAGGCGTTACCGTGCCCAGGGTGCCGGGCGCGCGCGTGCGGAACGGGCCGCCCGAAGCGGTCAGGATGATCTTGTCGATGCGCCGCGACCAGGTGGACGGATCTTCAGGCAGCGACTGGAAGATGGCCGAGTGCTCGCTGTCGATCGGCAGCAGCGTGGCGCCGCCCTCGTGCACGGTGCGCATGAAAAGCTCGCCGCCGACCACCAGCGCCTCTTTATTGGCCAGAAGAAGCCGCTTGCCGGCGCGCGCGGCAGCCAAGCACGGCCCAAGGCCCGCAGCGCCCACGATGGCGGCCATGACGGCATCGACCTCTTCGTGAGATGCTATTTTTTCTATAGCATCAGGACCGCTCAGGACTCTCGTCGGGAGATTGTTCCGTTCGAGCTTTTCCGCCAGCAGCGCCGCATGCGACGCACTGGCCATGACCGCGAAACGGGGCGAAAACCGCGCGCATTGCGCCAGCAACTCGTCGACCTTGGTCGCTGCGGAGAGTGCAAAAACCTCGAAGCGCTCGGGGTGCCGAGAGATGACGTCGAGCGTGCTGACCCCGACCGAGCCGGTCGAGCCCAGCACCGTGATGCGTTGTTTGGGTGTGTTCACAAGGAAGCCAGCATCATTGCGATGGGAAGCGCCGGCAAGAGGGCATCCACGCGGTCGAGCACGCCGCCGTGGCCCGGCAGCAGGCGGCTGCTGTCCTTGGCGCCGGCACTGCGCTTGATCAGCGATTCGACCAGGTCGCCGACCACGCTCATCGCGGCCAGGAACACCACGCCCACGAGCAGCAGCCACCAGCCGCGCTCATGCAGCCGGGTGTAGAGGCTTGCCACGGTTGCGCCGGCCGCCCTGTCGGCCCAGACCCACGCAAAGGCCAGCACCACCACGCCCGCCATGCCGCCCCACACGCCTTCCCAGCTCTTGCCGGGGCTGATGGCGGGTGCGAGCTTGCCGCGGGTGAACTTGAGGCCGAAGGCGCGTCCCGCGAAATACGCGAAGACGTCGGCCACCCAGACCAGCACAAGAATGGAAAGCAGAAAGTTGATGCCGACCATGCGCGCCTGCACGGCCGCGAGCCACGCCACCCAGAGCGCCAGCAACCCGCCAACCAGCCGCAGGCCGCGCGGAATCCGGGGCCAGCCCGGCACTGCGACGCGCAGCAGCGCGGCACCACCGAGCACCCAGGCCGCGCTGGCCAGCAGCCACATGAGCATGAGTGGCCGCTCGAGCAATCCGAGCCACCACGACAACGCGCAAAGCGCCACCGTTTCCAGGCCAAGGAACACCGACAGTTGCTGCCCGTATCCGTTGAGGCGGCCCCATTCCCAGGCTGCGGCACCGATCAGCACCAGCATGACGCAGGCAAAAGGAACGTGCGACGGATAGAAGAGCGCCGGCAGCAAGATCGCCAGCAGGACGATGGCCGTGAGGATGCGTTGTTTGAGCATGCGGCGGTATTTCGGGCCGTTGAAGGCCGTCAGGCCAACTGGCGATCTGAGGTGGAATCGCTGCCGGCCGTGACCTGCGCGGAAGTCTTGCCGAAACGGCGCTCGCGAACCTGGAATGCGGCAATTCCCGCATCCAGCTCGGCTTCGTCGAACTCCGGCCACAGCTTGTTGCTGAAGAAAAGCTCCGCATAGGCGCTTTGCCACAGCAGGAAGTTCGACAGCCGCTGCTCGCCGCCGGTGCGAATGAGCAGGTCGGGGTCGGGCACATGGGCCAGGGCCATGGCGCGATCGAGGTTGGCTTCGGTAAGCGGCTCGCCCTGCTCCGCCAGCTTGGCGGCCGCGCGTGCAATGTCCCACCGGCCACCGTAGTTGAAGCAGACGTTGAGGACGAGCTTGGTGTTCTGCGCGGTCGCCTCTTCGGCATCGACCAGGCCTTGCACCATTTTCTTGGAGAGCCCGGCCCGTTCGCCGACGAAGTGCAGCCGCACGCCGTCGCGGCTCAACTTTGGCACCTCGCGCGCGAGCGCGCCGACCATGATTTCCATGAGCCCCGAAACCTCTTCAGGCGGCCGGTTCCAGTTTTCGGACGAGAACGCGAACACCGTGAGAACGCCCACGCCGCGGTCGACACAGGCCCTGACGCATCGGCGCAGCGACTCGACGCCCTGCTTGTGGCCTGCCACGCGAGGCAGGAATCGCCGCGTGGCCCAGCGTCCGTTGCCATCCATGACGATGGCAATGTGGTGGGGAATCTGCGGCAAAGACGAGGCCATGCGCAGCCTCAAACGGCCATGATCTCCGCTTCCTTGGCCGCGACCAGCCGGTCGATTTCCGCGATGTGGCGGTCGGTGACCTTCTGGATCTCGGCCTCGGCGCGCTTCTGGTCGTCCTCGGAGGCAAGCTTTTCCTTGACCAGCTTCTTGACCGCTTCGTTAGCGTCACGGCGCAGGTTGCGCGTGGCGATCTTGGCGCTTTCGCCTTCGTTGCGGACCAGCTTGGTCATTTCCTTGCGGCGCTCTTCGCTCATTGCGGGAAGCGGCACGCGGATCAGGTCGCCCATCGACGCCGGGTTCAGGCCCAGGTCGCTTTCGCGGATGGCCTTTTCGATCTTGGCGCCCATGCCCTTTTCCCAGGGCTGGACACTGATGGTGCGCGAGTCGAGCACCGACACGTTGGCCACCTGGCTCAGGGGAACCTGCGAGCCGTAGTACTCCACATGGATGGAGTCGAGCAGCGCGGAGTTGGCGCGGCCGGTACGGATCTTGGTGAGGTTGTTCTGGAACGCAGCCAGCGACTGGTTCATCTTCGCATCGGTCGTGCTGCGAATTTCTGCAATGGTAGGGGTCGTCATCTCAATACTCCTCAGGCATGCACCAGCGTGCCTTCGTCCTCGCCCATGACGACGCGCTTGAGTGCGCCGTTCTTGAAGATCGAGAACACCTTGATCGGCAGCTTCTGGTCGCGGCACAGCGCAAAGGCCGTGGCGTCCATGATGCCGAGATTTTGCGCGATTGCCTCGTCGAAGGTGAGCGTGGAATAGCGCGTTGCATCCGGATGGGTCTTGGGGTCGGCGGAGTAGACCCCGTCGACCTTGGTCGCCTTGAGCACCAGCTCGGCGCCGATTTCCGCACCGCGCAGTGCGGCGGCCGTGTCGGTGGTGAAGAACGGATTGCCGGTACCCGCGGCAAACACCACGACCTTGCCCTCTTCGAGATACTGCAGCGCCTTGGGCCGCACGTAGGGCTCGACCACCTGCTCGATGGCAATGGCGGACATCACGCGCGCCACAAGCCCTTGTTTGTTCATGGCATCGGCCAGCGCCAGCGAGTTCATCACCGTGGCCAGCATGCCCATGTAGTCGGCCGTGGCGCGGTCCATTCCGACCGAGCCTCCCGCGACACCGCGGAAGATGTTGCCGCCGCCAATGACGACGGCGACTTCCACGCCCATGTTCACCACTTCGGCCACCTCTTCGACCATGCGGACGATGGTCGCACGGTTAATACCAAAGGCATCGTCTCCCATTAACGCCTCACCCGACAGCTTCAACAAGATTCGCTTGTGGGCTGGACGGGGATCAGACATGGGCAATTTCCTTACTTGGGTTGGCGGGGGCGAGTGTAGAACGAGGCGGTGAAAAAGCGGCGGCACACGCACGTGCACCGTCGCTTTGGGGCGTAACAGTTTTTACGCGGCGGCCTTGGCGGCAGCAACTTGCGCCGCCACTTCGGCTGCGAAGTCGTCGACCTTCTTTTCGATGCCTTCGCCAACCACGTAAAGGGTGAAGCCCATGATGGTGGTGTTGGCGGCCTTGAGCATCTGCTCGACGGTCTGCTTGTCGTTCTTCACGAACGGCTGGTTGTGCAGCGAGACTTCCTTCAGGTACTTCTGCACGCCGCCTTCGATGCGCTTGGCAACGATGTCGTCCGGCTGCGGCTTCTTGCCTTCGGCTTCGGCCGTCTTGCGGTCTTCATCGGCCTTGCCCTTGGCAACGGCGCGCTCTTTCTCGATCAGGTCGGCAGGCACGTCGGCGGCCGAAATAGCGACCGGCTTCATGGCGGCAATGTGCATTGCCACGTCCTTGGCCGACGTTTCGTCGCCTTCGAACTCGACCATCACGCCGATGCGCGTGCCGTGCAGGTACGAAGCCAGCTTGCCGTTGCCGGCAAAGTGCTTGAAGCGGCGGAAGCTCATGTTCTCGCCGATCTTGCCGATCAGGCCCTTGCGCACGTCTTCGAGCGTGGGACCGAAGCCGTCCTGCTCATAGGGCAGCGCGCCGAGCGCAGCGATGTCGGCGGGGTTGTTCTTGGCGACCAGCATCGCCGCAGCGTTGGCCATGGCCAGGAAGCTGTCGTTCTTGGTGACGAAGTCGGTTTCGCAGTTGATTTCGATCATGCCGCCGGCCGAGCCTTCGACAAACGCCGTGACCACGCCTTCGGCGGTGATGCGGCCCGAAGCCTTGCCAGCCTTGTTGCCGAGCTTGATGCGCAGCAGCTCTTCGGCCTTTTCCATGTTGCCGTCGGCCTCGGTCAGGGCCTTCTTGCATTCCATCATGGGCGCGTCGGTCTTTGCGCGCAGTTCGCCGACCATGCTTGCGGTGATTGCAGCCATTGTTCTATCTCCGTGTCCAAAAAATCAGATTAAAAAAAAGGGGCACCAAAGCCCCTTCTTCAGGCGCGTGAGAGCACTCGATCAGGCCGAGGCGCCCTCTTCGACTTCGACGAATTCGTCGCTGCCTTCGGCGATGGCCTTGACCACGTCACCGGTGGCGCTGTTGCGGCCTTCGATGATCGCATCGGCGATGCCGCGGGCGTACAGCGTGACGGCCTTCGACGAGTCGTCGTTGCCGGGAATGACGTAGTCGATGCCTTCGGGCGAGTGGTTGGAGTCCACCACGCCGATCAGCGGAATGCCGAGCTTCTTGGCTTCTGCCACGGCGATCTTGTGGAAGCCCACGTCGATCACGAAGATGGCGTCGGGCAGCGCGGTCATGTCCTGGATGCCGCCGATGTCCTTTTCGAGCTTCTCGATTTCACGGGTGAACGTGAGTTGCTCTTTCTTGCTCAGGCTTTCAAGACCAGCTTCTTGCTGGGCCTTCATGTCCTTCAGGCGCTTGATCGAGGTCTTGACCGTCTTGAAGTTGGTCAGCATGCCGCCGAGCCAGCGGGTATCGACGAAAGGCACGCCGGCGCGGCGGGCTTCGGCAGCCACGATTTCACGGGCCTGGCGCTTGGTGCCGACCATGAGGATGGTGCCGCGGTTGGCGGTGAGCTGCTTGGCGTACTTCATCGCGTCCTGGAACATCGGGAGCGACTTTTCCAGGTTGATGATGTGGATCTTGTTGCGATGGCCGAAGATGAACGGAGCCATCTTGGGGTTCCAGAAGCGGGTTTGGTGACCGAAGTGGACACCGGCTTCCAGCATTTCGCGCATGGTGGTCGACATTGAAATTACTCCAAAGGTTGGGTCTAAAATCCAGCCCGTTTTGCGCCTCCTTCGAATGGAGTCACAACACCTTGATTGGGCCGGTTTGCGAATGTGTCTGGCTGGGTGCGGCGAGAGCCGTCGCATGATCAGCGAAACCCAACGAGTATAGCACGGCCCGTCCTGTCCTTTCTCCCTTCCACCCCCCGGAACCGAGCCGTCCGCGCCCTCGCAGCCCACCCATGAACGACCTTCACGCCGCCCGTTTGAACCTTCTGGCGGGCGGCAGCGATGCACGCACCGAAATGGAGCGCGCCATCGAGATTTCCGAATCCCCGGCGTGCAACCACGTTTTCACCCGCACGCTGTTCGACGAAGCGCGCCGGCAAGCCGACCGGCCGGCGCTGCAAAGCAGGCTCTCCGGGCTTGCATTCACCGCCAAGGACCTGTTCGACATCGAAGGACAGCCCACTCCCGCGGGCTCCGTGGTGCTTTCGCGCGCCCCGGCCGCCAAGGCGGATGCCGTGGCCGTGGCGCGGCTGCGCGCCGCGGGCGGCGTGCTGACCGGCCGCACCAACATGACCGAGTTCGCTTTCTCGGGCGTGGGCGTCAACCCGCATCACGGCACCCCGGCCAATGTGAGCGACTCGGCCACGCCGCGCATTCCGGGAGGCTCTTCTTCCGGCGCCGCCATTTCGGTTGCCACCGGCGCGGCGTTCATCGGGCTGGGTTCCGACACCGGCGGGTCGATCCGCATTCCCGCGGCGCTGAACGGCATCGTGGGCTTCAAGAGCACCGCCCGACTCGTTCCGGCCGGCGGCGCCCTGCCGCTGTCGACCACCCTGGACACCGTTTGCGCCATGACGCGATCGGTGCGGGATGCCGTCACCGCGCACGAGATCCTCGCGGCGCGCCGCGTGACTGCCGGCGCAGCCGCTCTGGGCGCATACCGGCTGGCCGTGGTGAAGAACGTGTTTTTCGACGACATCGAGCCCGCCGTGGCCCGCGCCTTCGAAGGCGCGCTGCGGGCACTGCGCGCCGCCGGCGCCCAGATCGAAGAAATCGAGCTGCCGGAATTGGCGCAGCTGCAGGCCATCAACGCCACCGGCGGCTTTTCGGCGGCCGAGTCTTACGCCTGGCACCGGCTGTTGCTGGAACGCAGCGGCGCCGGCTACGACCCGCGCGTTGCCCAGCGCATCCTCAAGGGCGCCGGCATGAAGGCGCACGAATACATCGACCTCCTGAATGCCCGGCACGCGTGGATTGCCCGCGTCGAAGCGGCGCTCGCGCCCTACGACGCCGTGCTGTCGCCGACCGTGCCGATCACCGCGCCTCCCATCGCGAGCGTGGCGCCGGGCGCCGAGCACGACGACGAGTTCTTTCGCGTCAACGCACTGCTGCTGCGCAATCCGTCGATCGTCAATATGCTCGACGGCTGCGCCATTTCGCTGCCCTGCCATGCCGCCGGCGAGTTGCCCGTCGGCCTGATGCTGTGGCACGCCGCACTGCACGACGACGCCGTTCTCGCGATTGCCTTACAAACGGAACACGCACTGCGAAGACAATAGCTGCACGCCTACCGATGGGCGTCAGCCATCTCTTCTTACTCAAGCATTCAATGAAAATCGCGATCGTGGGCGCCGGCATCATCGGCGTCACCACCGCCTGGGAACTGGCTTCGGACGGCCATGAAGTGTCTGTGTTCGAGCGCCGCGGCGCAGCGGCCGAGGAAGCCAGTTTTGCCAATGCGGGCGTGGTCGCACCGGGTTATGTAACGCCCTGGGCCGCACCGGGCATGCGCGCCAAGGTGCTGCGTTCGCTGCTTTCCTCCCACGGCGCCATCAAGCTGCGCTGGCCGCTGAATTCACGCGATATCGGTTGGATGTCGCGCTGGCAGAAGGCCTGCAAGCTCGAAACCTACCTGGCCAACCGCGCCCGCATGCAGCGGCTGGCGTTCTACAGCCGCACCCGCCTGCACGAGGTGACCGAGGCGCGCGAACTCAGCTACGAGCGCAGCGACGGCTACCTTGTGCTGCTGCGCTCCAAGCGCGAGAAAAAGTTGGTGCAGCCCGGCCTCGACGTGTTGCGAGCGGCGGGCAGTGTCTTTCGCGAAGTCGACGCCGACGAGGCCCGGCGCATCGAACCCGCGCTCAGCACCGACACCGCGCTTGCAGGCGCCATTTACCTGCCCGAGGACGAAGTGGCCAACTGCCGCCAGTTCGCGCTGCTGCTCAAGTGGGAGGCCGAGGCACTCGGCGCCCAGTTCCATTTCAACTGCGACATCGCGCCGCTGAGCCGCGCCGACCCCACTTCCGTTTCGCTCGCAAGCGGTTCCCCACCGCTGCGGTTCGATGCCGTGGTGGTGTGCGCCGGGCTGGCCTCGGCTGCGCTCGTGCGGCCGCTCGGGCTTCGGATTCCGCTCGCACCGATCTACGGCCACTCCATCAGCGCGCCGATTCGCGAATCGCTCAACGCGCCGCGCAGCGCGGTGATGGACGAGCGCTACAAGGTCGCGATTTCGCGGCTGGGCCAGCGCGTGCGCGTGGCCGGGAGCGCCGAAATCGGCGGCTCGCTGAGCACGATGAACCCGTCCGCGGTTCAAACGCTCTACAAGGTGCTGCACGACTGGTTCCCTGGCGCGGTCACGCTGCAGTCGGGCGTGCAGCAATGGAAAGGCGCGCGGCCGATGCTGCCCGACGGCCCCCCGGTACTCGGCGCCAGCGGCGTGCCGGGCGTCTGGCTCAACCTGGGCCACGGCTCGAGCGGCTGGGCGCTGTCGTGCGGCAGTGCGCGGGTGGTGGCCGACCTGATCGGAGGCCGCGATGCCGGAGTCGACCTTGAGGGCCTGGGCGTCGAGCGGCTCCATCTTTCCTAAAGCTTCCACAGTACTCCTGCCTGGGCACATGGGCGGCAAAATGGCCTGATGCAACGCATCACGTCCGACACCGTCGCCGACCTTTTCGATATTGCGGCAACGCGGCGCATCGAGCAGGCCGCCGCAGCCGCCCTGCCCGCCCACACGCTGATGCAGCGCGCCGGCCTTGCCGTGGCGCGGCTGGCCATGGCGGTCGCGCCGCATGCACGCACCGTATGGATCGCCTGCGGGCCGGGAAACAATGGCGGCGACGGTTTTGAAGCGGCCGCGCAGCTGCAGCACCGGGGCTTTTTGCCGATCGTCACGTTCGCCGGTGATGAAAGTCGTCTGCCGCCAGACGCGAAGGCATCGCTGCAGCGGGCCAGGGATGCTGGCGTGATCTTCTCGCCGAAGCCGCCCGCCGCCTATGGATTGGCCATCGATGCGCTGCTCGGCATTGGCGCCACCCGCCCCGTCGAGAATGCCATGGCCGAATGGCTGCGGCAGATGCATGCGACGACGCAACCGGTACTGAGTGTCGACGTGCCGTCCGGGTTGAACGCGAACACCGGCGTTTCGAGCATCGCCACTCATTCGGGTGCCGCATCGTCCCGCTTCTGCATCACCTTTCTGACCCTGAAGCCAGGCCTTTTCACCGCGCAAGGCCGCGATGCCGCCGGCACGGTCTGGTTCGACGACCTGGGTTGCGGCGGCGGCATCGCTGAACAGCCCGCCGCGCGCCTTGCGGGCCGGCCGACGGCCCCGTCACGCAGCCACGCATCGCACAAAGGGAGCTATGGCGATGTTGCGGTAATCGGCGGCGCACCCGGCATGGCCGGCGCCGCGCTGCTGGCCGGATCTGCTGCGTTGCATGCGGGCGCCGGTCGCGTGTTCGTGGGGCTGCTCGACCCGAGTGCGGCTCCTGTCGACCTTGCACAGCCCGAGCTGATGCTGCGAGACGCCGATGCGCTCGATCTTTCAGGCATGACAGCGGTCTGCGGGTGCGGCGGAGGCGCCGATGTGCGCGCGGTGCTGCCACGCGTGCTGGCGACAGCGGCTGCACTGGTGCTCGATGCCGATGCATTGAACGCCATAGCGGGCGACAGCGCATTGCAGGCGCAACTGGCATCACGCAGCCGACGCGGAAAGCCGACCGTCATCACACCGCATCCGCTCGAAGCCGCGCGCCTGCTGGATTGCACGGCCGCCGACATTCAAGCCGATCGGCTGGCAGCAGCCGGCGAACTGGCATCGCGCTATGGCGCAGTTGCCGTACTCAAAGGCTCGGGAACGGTCATCGCCGACAACAGCGGCGCGCCGCCCGTGATCAACCCGACCGGCAATGCCGCGCTCGCAACCGCCGGCACGGGCGACGTGCTGGCCGGGATGATCGGCGCCGCGATGGCGTCAAAACAGTCGCCATTCGAGGCTGCGCAAAGCGCCGTCTGGCGCCATGGCCACATTGCCGACACCTGGCCGGCCGATGCAACCCCGCTCACGGCCGGGGCACTGGCGCGCCAGGCACCCGGCTGACGAGCTTCTAGCCGCGCCCGACGAAGGGCATCTTCGTCGCCATCACGGTGTGGAACAGCACGTTGGCTTCCAGCGGCAGGTTTGCCATGTAG
The DNA here is from genome assembly GCF_037203865.1 of Variovorax sp. CCNWLW186. Lineage (NCBI taxonomy): Bacteria > Pseudomonadati > Pseudomonadota > Betaproteobacteria > Burkholderiales > Comamonadaceae > Variovorax > Variovorax sp. CCNWLW186. Next base: position 49,853 of record NZ_JBBCBO010000027.1, read on the forward strand.
AGCACCGACTGCCCGACGATCTTGACGTCCATCAGCGGCTCGATCGCCAGTTCGCCGTTGGCTTGCGGCACGCCCTTGGCCATGCGCGCTGCCAGTTCGGTCATGGCATTGCCCACATCGATCTGGCCGACTGCGATGTCGTACTTGCGCCCGTCGAGCGACGCGGTCTTGGTGAGGCCCTCGACCGCATGCTTGGTCGCCGTGTAGGCCGGCGAATTCGGCCGAGGGGCCGTTGCCGAAATGGAGCCGTTGTTGATGATGCGGCCACCGCGCGGGGTCTGCGCCTTCATCGTGCGGAACGCCTGCTGGATGCAGAAGAACATGCCGTTCAGGTTGATGTCGACCACACCGCGCCATTGCTCCGGCGTCCAGTCTTCGAACGGACCCGGCGGGTTGCCCACGCCGGCATTGTTGAACAGCAGATCGACGCGGCCGAAGCGTTCGACCACCGCGGCGAACAATGCCTGCACCGATTCGGCATTGGCCACATCGGTGGGCACTGCAAAGGCGCGTGCGCCGGCGCCGGACTCTTCCGCCACCTGCTCCAGCGGCTCGGGGCGGCGCCCGGCCAGCGCCACGCTCCAGCCGTCGGCCAGCAATGCGAGCGCCGCGGCGCGTCCGATGCCCGAGCCGGCACCGGTGACGATTGCGATGCGGCCCTTGTTGTTTTCCACGCTCATGCTCAGTGTCTCCTTCTCAGCTTGTCTGTATTGCTTGTGTATGGGTGCGATGCGTTGTGCGTCATGTGCGACGCGGTGGCTTGCGGCCCTTCATCTTGTTTGCGGCCTTCTTCACCGCCGACTTGAAGGCCTGCATTGCCGATTGGGGCCCGGGAGCCGCAGTCACCGCGCGATCGGCGCGCTGCTCGGGGGCCGCCTCGGCCTTGTGGCGCGAGCTGCGCTTGGCTGACGCCTTGACCGGCACGCCGGCCGAGTTCACGCCCTTGTCCTTCATGGCACGCGACGTGAGCTCTTCGCCCTCGCGCACCAGGCGGAAGTCGATCTTGCGCCCGTCCAGGTCGACGCGGCTCACCTGCACCCGCACGCGGGTGCCGATGGCATAGCGAATGCCGGTGCGCTCGCCGCGCAGTTCCTGGCGCATTTCATCGAACTTGAAATACTCGCCGCCGAGTTCGGTGATATGCACCAGTCCCTCGACATACATGGCGTCCAGCGTCACGAAGATGCCGAAGGTGGTGGCCGCGGTGACCACGCCGCCGTATTCCTCGCCCAGGTGCTCGCGCATGTACTTGCACTTGAGCCATGCCTCGACGTCGCGGCTGGCTTCGTCGGCACGGCGCTCGTTGGCGCTGCAATGCAGGCCGGCCGCTTCCCAGGCCAGCACTTCCTTGGTGGGCGCGACCGTGGCCTTCTGCGGCTTGGTGGTCGGCGCCTTGACGCGCGAAGCCAACCGCTTGGCGAGCTTGGCATGCGCCTCTCCCGGCGTCGGCAGCATCGGCAGCTGATAGCGTGTCTTGCCGAGAATCGCCTTGATCACGCGGTGCACCAGCAGGTCCGGATAGCGCCGGATCGGGCTCGTGAAGTGCGTGTAGGCCTCGTACGCCAGGCCGAAGTGGCCGCTGTTGATGGGCGTATAGATCGCCTGCTGCATCGAGCGAAGCAGCATGGTGTGGATCTGCTGCGCGTCGGGCCGCTCCTTGGTGGCCTCGGCAATCGCCTGGAATTCGCCGGGCCGCGGGTCGTCGGTAATGCTCAACCCCACACCCATCGCCTTCAGATAGCCGCGCAGGATCTCCTTCTTCTCGGGCGTCGGGCCTTCGTGCACGCGGAACAGGCCCGGGTGCTTGCCTTCGGCGATGAAGTCGGCGCTGCACACGTTGGCCGCGAGCATGGCTTCTTCGATGAGGCGGTGCGCCTCGTTGCGCGTGCGCGGCACGATCTTCTCGATGCGGCCCGCGTCGTCGCAGATGATCTGCGTCTCGGTGGTTTCGAAGTCGACCGCGCCGCGCTTGCCGCGCTGCTTGAGCAGGGCCTTGTAGACGTCGGCCAGGTTCAGCAGGTCCTTCACGCGGTCCTTGCGCTTGGCCGCCTCGGGGCCGCGCGTATTGCCAAGGATGGCGGCCACTTCGGTATAGGTGAAGCGCGCATGGCTGAACATCACCGCCGGGTAGAACTGATAGGCGTAAATCTCGCCGTCGGCAGCCACGAGCATGTCGCACACCATGCACAGGCGCTCGACCTCGGGGTTCAGCGAACACAAGCCGTTCGAAAGCTTTTCCGGCAGCATCGGAATAACGCGGCGCGGAAAGTAGACACTGGTCGCGCGGTCGTAGGCGTCGATGTCGATCGCCGATCCGGTCTGCACATAGGCGCTGACGTCCGCAATGGCCACCAGCAGGCGCCATCCCTTGCCTCGGCCAACCTTCGCGGGTTCGCAGTACACGGCGTCGTCGAAGTCGCGTGCATCTTCGCCGTCGATGGTGACCAGCGGCACGTCGGTCAGGTCGATGCGACCCTTCTTGTCGGCGGGGCGAACCTTCTCCGGCAACGCCTTGGCCTCGGCCAGGCATTCCGCGGAAAACTCGTGCGGGACGCCGTATTTGCGCACGGCAATTTCGATCTCCATGCCCGGGTCGTCGATCTCGCCGAGCACTTCCTTCACGCGGCCCACGGGCTGGCCGAACAGCGCCGGCGGCTCGGTGAGCTGCACCACCACGACCTGCCCCACCTTCGCGGGACCGGTTGCGCCCTTGGGAATCAGTACGTCCTGTCCGTAGCGCTTGTCTTCGGGCGCCACAAGCCAGATGCCGCCTTCATGCAACAGGCGGCCGATGATCGGCTGCTCGGGACGCTCGACGATTTCGACCACCCGCCCCTCGGGACGACCGCGCCGGTCTTGCCGCACCACGCGCGCCTTGACGCGGTCTTTGTGCAGCACTGCACGCATCTCGTTCGGGGGCAGATAGATGTCGGCTTCGCCGTCGTCGCGCTGCACGAAACCGTGTCCATCGCGATGTCCCTGAACAGTTCCTTCAAATTCATCCAGCAGACCGCTGGAGTGGCCATTATTTTTGATATGATTCTCTCTTTCCTGAAATTCAAAACATAACTGCTTCGGCAGCTATGTGGGCCCAGATGGCGGAATTGGTAGACGCACTAGTTTCAGGTACTAGCGAGTAACATCGTGGAGGTTCGAGTCCTCTTCTGGGCACCACCCCTACCAAGCTGAAACCCCTGTGAATCTGTGATTTACAGGGGTTTTTTCTTTTCCCTGGGAACATGATCGAGGGATGTTCTCCCTCACGAAAGCCGGTCACGGCCAAGGCAGGCCAGACCGACGGCAATCCGCCGCATTCGCGCACGCCATCGCAGTCCCGAAGCGGGAGTTTTTGCGAAACGGTTTTCGACGACACGGATTCGGACAAGTGGAACGGGCTTCGTCTCATGAAGTGATGCAGCAACCTGCTCACTGAGGAGCGGCTTTTCGCCATTCTGACGCAGTACATCGACGAATGATCGCGCACAGTCTCATGAAGCGCGGCAACCGAGTCAATACACCGCGTTGCCAGTAAAGGTGAACCGCAAACCCAACCTGATGAGCGCGGCGTTCAACTCGCTGCGATCACAAGATGGATCTGCGGAGTTGCGACAGGCCTTGTAGCCCGCCTTGCACCTTACCACGCCAAGGTTGCGACCGATCCGCCCAACCAACTGTTCCGCACGGTCCGCCATACTCGGGCCGGCCGACGGCCTCTTCTCGTCCATGTCCATTTTTCAAAACATCCGTCAATGGGCCTCGCGGATCAAGCGCGACGCCGTCACGCTTTGGTTTGCCTACCGGCATCCCGGCACGCCCTGGTTCGCAAAGGCCCTTGCCGCCTTTGTGGTCGCGTATGCGCTGAGCCCGATCGATCTGATTCCAGATTTCATTCCGGTACTTGGCTATCTGGACGACGCCTTGCTGTTGCCTGGCCTGATCTGGCTGAACATCCGGCTCATTCCCGCGGGCGTTCTCGAGGAATGCCGCGTCCGCGCGGACGCGTGGATGAAAGAGCAAGGCGCGAAGCCCCGGAGCATTGCCGGCGCGGTTCTCGTCCTTGCGATCTGGATCGCCGTCGGGGTTGCCTTATGGGCCTGGTTCAACACGCTGAACTAGCCGTATTACGGTACAGGCGACTCTCAGCCCTCAAAAAGTGTGGCGAAAGTCACACTTTTCCATCAATATGCTTCTAAAGGTAACTTGAAAACGCACAAAAGGTTACGTTTGGTTTGAAAATATGGGCATCAAACCTACTGGAAACCCATCGTGATCGCAGCATTCACCTTGTTAATCGGCATGTTCCTCGGCGCGTTGTTCATGAGCCTTCTGGTCATTTCGCGCTCGGATGACTGACAACCGCCGGGCCGTGGCCGCCCCGCCCAAGCCAATCGAAAAGCCCGCTTCCGCGGGCTTTTCTTTTTGAGTCTTGACTATGCAAATCAGGACAGAACGGCTCAGATCGGCAAAGCGATCAGATCGTGGCCTTCGGCACCCACGATGCGGGCCTTGGTGAACTCACCCACCTTGAGCGTCTTGCTGATCTTTTCGGGTGGCAGCAGGCGCACGGTCCCGTCGATCTCGGGCGCGTCGGCGTAGGTGCGGCCAACGCCGCCCTTGCGGCCCATGCCGGGCGCTGAATCCACCAGCACCTGCATCGTTGCGCCGATGCGCTGTTGCAGCTTGGCGATCGACACGGCTTCAGCCACTTCCATGAAGCGGGCACGGCGTGCTTCGCGCTCGGCCGCCGGCAGCATGCCGGGAATGTCATTGGCCGTCGCGCCTTCTACCGGACTGTAGGCAAAGCAGCCTGCCCGGTCGATCTGCGCTTCGCGAATAAAGTCGAGCAGGTGCTCGAACTCCTGCTCGGTTTCGCCGGGAAAGCCCGCGATGAAGGTGCTGCGGATCACGAGTTCAGGGCAAACCTCGCGCCAACGCGCAAGGCGCTCCAGGTTCTTTTCGCCGCTGGCGGGCCGCTTCATGCGCTTGAGCACATCGGGGTGGCTGTGCTGCAGCGGCACGTCGAGGTAAGGCAGCACCTGCCCGCTCGCCATCAACGGAATGATTTCGTCCACGCTTGGGTACGGGTACACATAGTGCAGGCGGACCCAAGCGCCGTACGGCTCGGCAATTTCTCCCAGCGTGCGCACCAGTTCGAGCATGCGGGTCTTGACCGGCTTGCCGTCCCAGAATCCGGTTCGGTACTTCACGTCCACGCCGTAGGCCGAGGTGTCCTGGCTGATCACCAAGAGCTCCTTCACGCCTCCTTCGAACAAGGCCTTGGCCTCGCCGAGCACGTCGCCCACCGGCCGCGACACCAGGTCGCCCCGCATCGAGGGAATGATGCAGAAGGTGCAGCGGTGATTGCAGCCTTCGCTGATCTTCAGGTATGCGTAGTGGCGCGGCGTGAGCTTGAGCCCGGCAATGCCGAAGGTGTTGGGAACAAGATCGACGAACGGGTCGTGCGGCTTCGGCAGGTTGGCATGCACCGCGTCCATCACCTCTTGCGTCGCGTGCGGACCGGTCACGGCCAGCACGCTCGGGTGCATTTGCCGAACCAGGTTGCCGCCCTGGTCGCCCGTCTTGGCGCCCAGACACCCCGTGACGATGACGCGGCCGTTTTCCGCCAAGGCCTCGCCGATGGTGTCCAGGCTCTCCTTCACCGCATCGTCGATGAAGCCGCAGGTGTTGACGATCACCAGGTCGGCGCCTTCGAAGGTCTTGGCCGTCTGGTAGCCCTCAGCGCTGAGCTGGGTCAGGATCAATTCGGAATCGGTAAGGGCCTTGGGGCAGCCCAAGCTCACAAAACCGACCTTGGGGGCAGCCGGCGTGGCGGTACGTTCGGGGGAGGCAACTTCGCTCATATATGCCTCTATTGTCCCAGCTATCGGCCGGGACCGGGATTTCAGGGGCGTTTGATGCCGAATGCGCCCAGAACCTGCTCGGTATTTTTCTGCATCTGTTCCTGCATTTGCAGGAACACGTTCTTGGACTGCTCGACGTAATTGCCCATCAGCCCCTGGAGCATCGGCGACTGCATGGTCATGAAGCGCGACCACATTTCGGGCGTCAGGCCTTCTGCCTTTTCGGCGAGCTGGGCCTGCACTTCGGTCATGGCCTGGATGTTCTTCTCGAGGTACGGCCCCATGTAGCCCTGCATGGCTTGCCCGTAGAAACGGATGATGTTGGCCAGCACCTGCTCGGTGAACATGGGCGCGCCGCCCGCTTCTTCTTCGAGAATGATCTGCAGCAGGATGCTGCGAGTGAGGTCGTCTCCGGTCTTGGCATCGCGCACCACGAACTGGGCATTCTGTATGACCAGCTGCTTCACCTCGGTGAGCGTGATGTACGTGGATGTCTCGGTGTCGTAGAGCCTTCTGTTGGGGTACTTCTTGATTACACGTTGCACCGGCTTGACCCCGGACTTCTTGCTCTGCACTGCGGACTCCTTCACATGGACGCCCATGTCATCCGATCAATTCTAGGTAGCGGTTTTGCTGCACCGCGACAAGGTTTACCCTGACCGCGCACCCGCTCCTTCAATCGAGCGTTGTCGCGTACTCGGCGCCGCACGCGCTGCAGGCCGCGCTCTCGGGGCGTTCTTCGGTCGCCTCCCGAAAGCGCAGGGGGCTTTTGTGGCCATAGACGACCCAGCAACGCGGACAGTGCTCGTGGCCGGCAGTCGGCAAATAAGCCCGGGAGCGCTGTTCGGCGCGCTCTTGCGTCACGGCTATGCCCTGCTGCAGGGCGCGCACAATTTCGCGCGCGGCCATGGTGTCGGTACGGCCGCTTGCGTGGTCGTTGATGCCATAGACCGCGCGTGCAAATTCAATGGGGGCTTGCCGGAGCAATGCGGCCAGGCGCATCTCGGCATGAGCCCGATCAACCAGCGTTGATCGCGTATTCATCAGATCGCTTATCAAGAAAATTGGAAAAGGTTTGCAGAGCGGCCAAGGTAGCACAACAACATGGCCATGGTCTTTGTCTGCTTACCGCAAGGACGATTGAGACACCGGGGAACCCGGTGAAAGCTCTGTTCAACAGACCCGGTGGTTGGCCGGAAGTTGAAACAGAAATTGGTAGGCGCGATTGGACTCGAACCAACGACCCCCACCATGTCAAGGTGGTGCTCTAACCAGCTGAGCTACGCGCCTAAGGATGTGTCCGAGAAGCAGCTATTGTAGCAGGAGAAAACGCGCTTTTTAGCGGCGACGTGCAGATCGCACACCGGCAACCGCCGTCACCACGCCAAGCACCTGCGCAAGCCGCGCGGCATCGGAGATTTCCACAGTGAAAGTCATCCACGCCGTGCCCTTGACCGATTGGGTCTGCACTCCGATCACGTTCATCTTCTCTCGTGCGAACACATCGGAGATATCGCGCAGCAAGCCCTGGCGGTCGGCCGCTTCCACGGCCACGTCGACCGCATACATCGGTGCTTCGCCGCCCTTGGCAGCGCCCCACTCGACATCGATCACGCGCTCGCCGTCGCGCGAAGCCATCATTCGGAAGTTGCTGCAGTCGGTGCGATGGACGCTCACGCCGTGGCCGCGCGTCACAAAGCCGCTGATGGCATCGGGCGGCGCGGGCTTGCAGCACTTGGCCAGCTGCGTCATCAATGAAGACACGCCCACCACCAGCACGCCGCCCTTGCCGGACTTTTCGCTCGCGCGCGGCTTCTTGAGCTGCACGCCGTCGTCGGGGTTCGGCGCGGGCTCCGGCGGACGCAACAGCATCTCGATGTTGCGCAGCGAAAACTCGTCCTTGCCCACCACTTCGAACAGATGGTCCGCCGACTTGAACCCCAGTTGCGAAGCCAGGTCTTCCAGCCGCGTGGAGGTCTTGCCTTCACGCTGCAGCAGCTTCTCGACGGCCTCGCGCCCGCGCGCCACGGTTTCGTGCGTGATCTGCGCGTTGAACCACGCGCGCACCTTCGCGCGGGCGCGGTGGCTTGCAAGGTAGCCGAGCTCGGCGTTGAGCCAATCCCGCGAAGGACCGCCCTCCTTGGCCGCGATGATCTCCACCGTCTGCCCGTTGGACAGCGGTGTATTCAGCGGCACCATCGCCCCATCGACGCGCGCACCGCGGCACCGGTGGCCGAGCGTGGTGTGCACGGAGTAGGCAAAGTCGACCGGCGTCGCTCCCTGCGGCAACTCCACAATGGCGGCGTCCGGCGTCAATACATAGATGCGGTCGTCGAAAAGGCCCTGGCCCTGCGAGCCGCCCGAAAGATCGCGCTCCCATGCCAGCAGCTGCCGCAGCACGGCGATCTTGGCGTCGTATTCCCCGCTCGCCCACACGCCCGCATAGCCCTTGTGCCCCGCCTCCTTGTAGGCCCAGTGCGCGGCCACGCCGTGCTCGGCATGGTCATGCATTTCTTCCGTGCGGATCTGGATCTCGATCGGCTTGCCCGGCTTGCCGTCGACCACCTCGCGCACCACGGTGTGCAGCGACTGGTATCCGTTGGGCTTGGGCCGAGCGATGTAGTCGTCGAACTCTTCGTCGATCGGCAGGAAGTGCGAGTGCACCCAGGCCAGCGCCGCGTAGCAGTCCTTCACGTCGGGCACCACCACGCGCAGCGCGAGGATGTCGAACACCTGCGCAAAGTCGAGCGACTTGCCGCGCATTTTCTTGACGATGCTGTAGATGTTCTTCGGGCGGCCCTGCACCGTGGCGCGCACGCCCTCGGCCTGCAGTTCGCGTTCGAGCTGCGAGCGCAGCTGCTCGATGTGGCCTTCCCGCTCGACGCGTTTCTCGTCGAGCAGGCGCGCAATCAGCTTGTAGGTTTCGGGTTCCAGAAAGCGGAACGAGAGATCTTCGATCTCCCACTTCACCTGCCAGATGCCCAGCCGGTTGGCCAACGGCGCAAACACCTGCAGCGATTCGCGCGCCACGCTCTCGGGCGCCGGCTGCTTGCTGGCCGCTGCATGCCGCAAGGTCTGCAGCCGCGAAGCCAGGCGCAGCATCACCACGCGCAGGTCGCGTGAAAACGCGAGCAGCATCTTGCGCACGTTCTCGGTCTGCGCCCCTGCGCCTTCGGACAGATGGTGGCCTTGCGAAGCCGACCGCGCCTGTTCCTGCACGCGGACCAGCTTGGTGGTTTCCACCGCCAGCGCCGCAAAGTTGTCGCCGAACACCTTGGCGATCACCTCCTGCGGGCGGTTGAGGTGCTGGCAGGCGTACACCAGGTAGCTCGCGGCCTGCATGGCCTCGGAGCCGCCCATCTTCGCGACGATGGCCGCCACCGCATCGGCGTGCGCCAGCGTGTTTTCGCCGGTGTCGAGCTTTTCGTCGGCAATCAACGGCTCGGCAAAAGCCCGCGCGCGCGCGAGCATGTTCTCCATGACCGGGGTGCGATCGGCCGTTGCGGCGGACAAGGGATAGTCCACCATGACCGCGTCGGACGTGTTTGCCGTTTGAAGGCTGGAAGACTCGCGCTTCACGTTGGCCTCAATCGAACAGGAAGGATGTGACGGCGGAGACCTGCGCAGGGTCGATGAAGGTCGGCGCATGGCCCACGCCTTCGAACTCGATCAGCTTTGCGCGCGGGCCGCGCTCGGTCATGGCCAGGGCCGTATCGCGCGAGAGCAGATCCGACTGGGCGCCGCGCGTCACGAGCGTTTGCGCGTCGATGGCGTCGTAAAGGCTCCACATCACGGCGCCGCCCTGGGCCGCGGCTTCGGGCGTGATGGCGCGCAGCGCCACGGCAATGGCCGGATCGTAGTGAAGCACCCAGGGGCCTGCACCCTCATCGTTGCCGGCTTCGAGCTTGCCTGACCCATCGGCCGTGCGCTGCGAAGCCGGCACCACCATGTGCTGCGACAAGGCAAGCCACTGCGCCGGCGTGTGCGGGCCGAAAGTGGTCGAGATCGACCACATGGCGTCGGCTGCCTGCTGCACGCTGTCGTAGCGGCCGCCCTGCCCCACGTAGGCGCCGATGCGCTGAAGGGCGCTGGCTTCGATCGTTGGGCCGACGTCGTTCACGACGAAGCGGCGTATCGGCCTGGCCAGCGGCAATTGCTTGTGGCCCGCCAGCACAAAGCCGATCAGCCCGCCCATGCTGGTACCCAGATAGTCGAAGGTATCGATCGGCTGTTGGCGGTGCAGCTCGCCCACCAGCGCCAGCATGTCGGCCGCATAGACGGGCACCTGGTAAAGCGCCGGGTCGCGCAGCCAGTCGCTTTGGCCGCGCCCCGCAACATCGGGACAGACCACGCGCACATTGCCGCCGGCGCGCGCCACGATGGCCTGGGCCAGCACGTCGAAATCGCGCCCTTGCCGGGTGAGCCCGTGCACGCACATCACGACATGCGCACTGCGCGCATCGCCCCATTGCCAATAAGCCATGCGATGACCGCCCTGGGCGTCATCGCACGCCACATGATGAAGCGTCGGGTCGGTCATGAAAACGAAGTCGTCCTGGTGCGGATAATGGTCTCGTCGCATCCTAATTCATCCGGAGATTGATCTTTATGCTCAAAGGCAAAACCGCGCTTGTCACGGGGTCCACCAGCGGTATTGGCTTTGCCATTGCCAAGGCCCTTGCACAGCAAGGCGCACACATCGTGCTCAATGGCTTTGGCGATGCCGAGGCTCCCAAGTCGCAGATCGAGGCGCTCGGCGTGCGCGCCGAATATCACGGCGCCGACATGAGCAAGCCCGCCCAGATCGAAGACATGATGAAGTTCGCCGCGGACAGGTTCGGCCGTGTCGACATCCTCGTGAACAACGCCGGCATCCAGCACGTGGCCAAGGTCGAAGACTTTCCGCCAGAACGTTGGGACGCGATCATCGCAATCAACCTGACCAGCGCGTTTCACACGACACGGCTTGCAATTCCGGCCATGCGGGAAGCCAACTGGGGGCGCATCGTCAACGTGGCGTCGGCCCACGGGCTGGTCGCCTCGGCGCAGAAGTCGGCCTACGTGGCGGCCAAGCACGGCATCGTCGGCTTCACCAAGTCGGTTGCGCTCGAAACCGCGACCACGGGCATCACCAGCAATGCAATCTGCCCGGGCTGGGTGCTGACCCAACTGGTGCAAAAGCAGATCGACGACCGCGCCGCACGCGAAGGCATTTCGGCCGAGCAGGCGCAAAACGAACTGCTGGGCGAAAAGCAGCCTTCGCTGCAGTTCACCACGGTCGAGCAGCTCGGCGGCCTGGCGGTGTTCCTGTGCTCGCCCGCCGCCGACCAGGTGCGCGGCGTGGCCTGGCAAATGGACGGCGGCTGGACGGCCCAGTAATCAGCGCGGCGCGGCCGGCGCGCCAGCCGCGCTGCTTCTTATTTGAGCTGCACCGACCCCGACACGTTCACGACCACGCTGGTCTTCCCGGCTTCCACCGGAACCGGCGCATCGGCGGAAAAAGACTTGGCGGATGCCGCCATGACGCGCGGCCGGATCGGGCCGTTGTCGTTCGCGTTCACCGAGACTTCGCGCAGCGTGTAGCCGCCGAAGCCGAAGCCCTTCGCCAGTTCGGTGGCCTTCTGCTTGAAGTTCTCGATGGCGATCGTCTGCGCCTCGGTCTCGCTCTTGGCGCGCTGCTCGCGGCTCAGTGCAAAGCCCACATTGCCGACGTTGAGCGTGGTGATGCGCCCGGCGGTCTGGGTGATGCGCGGAAAGTCGCGGCCCTCGAGCACCATTTCAGCGGAGCCCTGCCAGCCGTTGATCTTGCCTTCGCGGGTGTAGCGCGGCGACAGGCTGAAATTGCCCGTGCGCACGTCGAGCTGGCCGGGCTGGGCGTTTTTCTTGGCTTCGGCCAGCGCTGCGTCCACCGCGGCCTTGAGCTGCGACTGAACAGTGGCGGCGTCGGTGGCGTCGCGCGTGGTGGTGAGCGTCATGCTCAGCAGGTCCTGCTGCACTTCGACCGTGCCCGAAGCCGTGAGCTGCAGCACGTTCTGCGGCGGCGCGGCCATGTTCTGGGCCATGGCGGTGCTTGCGGCCCCAGCCGCGGCCAATGCGACGCAAGCCGCGATCAGTTTGATTTTTTTCAAGACGAGATACTCCCTGGATTGGTACTCAAGACGCCAAAACGCGCCGCGCCGCCTCAGCGGCGCTGGCTGCGTGGCAAGGTCAGCGCGCGGCTGGCCGAAATCGGCGCCGGCGCGATTCGCTCGGCCGGCTGCGATTCTGCCGAATTCGGCCGCGGGGGGGTGCCGGGGGGCGTCCACTGCCTTCGCACCTGCTGCCGCAATTCGAAGAGCTCGGCCGCCGTGAGGCGCCGGCCAGCGGCCGCCTCTTCCCGCCGAATCTCGTCGCGCTGGGCCGCACGGTGGGCGGCTACGGCTTCGCGCACTTCGCTCCGGCGCACGTCGCCAACCTTGAGAAAGTCGCCGGCCACAGCCAAGGCAGGGCCACAGCTGCAGGCAACGATGATCGGAAACGCGGAAAGAAGAGTTCTCATTGAACGAAAGTCATCAATGAGGTGGACTTTGCCACTGCCGGGCTAACGTCGGATGACTAGACAGCGAGCGACCGCAAGTTTTGTAACTTAGTGTCAAACCATAAGTAAAACCGGCTCAACGAGGGCCTAACGCCTTCAGAATCGGCGCTGTTACAAATTCAACGTTGTAGAAATGACTCAAGTTCCCGCTCGCACTGACAAGATCGTGATCGTCGACGACGACGCCCGCATCCGCGACCTGCTTCGCCGCTACCTGACCCAGGAAGGTTTCGAAGTGATCGTGGCCGAGGACGGCAAGGCGCTCAACCGCATCCTGCTGCGCGACACGGTCGACCTGATCGTGCTCGACCTGATGATGCCCGGCGAAGACGGCCTTTCGGTCTGCCGACGCCTGCGCGCCGCCAACGACCGCACGCCGATCATCATGCTCACCGCCAAGGGCGAAGACGTCGACCGCATCGTCGGTCTCGAGGTCGGCGCCGACGACTACCTTGGCAAGCCCTTCAACCCCCGCGAACTGCTGGCCCGCGTGCACGCGGTGCTGCGCCGCCGTCCGCCGCTCGAGGCACCGGGCGCCCCTTCCACCGAGAACGAAACCGTGACCTTTGGGCCTTTTGCGTTCGATCTCGGTTCGCGCACGCTCAAGAAGGACGGCGAGGAGCTTTCGCTCACCACCGGCGAATTCGCGATGCTGAAGGCGCTGGTGCGCCATCCGCGCCAGCCGCTGTCGCGCGAAAAGCTGGCCCAACTGGCCCGCGGCCGCGAGTTCGAGCCCTTCGACCGGAGCCTCGACGTTCAGATCTCGCGCCTGCGCAAGCTGGTCGAGGCCGACGCCGCGGCGCCCCGCTACATCCAGACGGTGTGGGGCGTGGGCTACGTGTTCGTGCCGGACGGCGCGGCCTGAACGACGTTCAGAGGTGGCCATCGGCCTGCAATCCGCCAGACCCAGCCCAGCCCAGGAGGACGGCGCCCAGGTCACGATGCCAAGCCCTCTCGAGGGCACCGGCCAGCGTGACCGGCGACCGGGCCTGAAGCTCGGCTTCAGCCTTTTCTGGCGCACATTCTTCCTGCTCGCCCTGCTGCTGATCGGCTGTACGGTAGCCTGGCTGCAGACTTTCCGCTCGCTCGAATACGAGCCACGCGCCATCCAGACCGCGCACCAGATCGCCTCGCTGGTGAACCTCACGCGCGCGGCGCTGGTGTATTCGGACGCGATCACGCGGGTGTCGCTCATCAAGACGCTGGCCGACCAGGAAGGCGTGCGCATCCTCCCGCGCGAGCCCAACGACCGGTTTCAGCCTTACACCAGCGGCGCGCTCGACCAGCGGGTGACCGAAGAGCTGATCGACCAGCTCGGCGAGGGCACCACGGTGGCCAGCCGCGTCAACGACGAGCCGGGCCTATGGATCGGCTTCACCATCGAGAGCGACGCCTACTGGCTGCTGCTCGACCCGACCCGCTTCAGCCGCGTGGGCGGCCGCACCTGGCTGGTGTGGCTCAGCACGGCCATGGCGCTCTCGCTGGCCGGCGCGGCGCTGATCACCCGGCTGATCAACCTGCCCCTCAAGCAGCTTTCGCGCGCCACCATGCAGGTGCGCGAAGGCGAATACGAGGCGCACCGGCTCGACGAGCGCGCCCGCACCAACGAGATTCGCGCGGTGAACATCGGCTTCAACCGCATGGCCGACCAGCTCGCCAAGATCGAACAAGACCGCGCCATCATGCTGGCCGGCATCTCGCACGACCTGCGCACCCCGCTGGCGCGCCTGCGGCTCGAAACCGAGATGAGCGTGTCCGACGAAGACGCGCGCGACCACATGGCGGCCGACATTGCCCAGCTCGACGCCATCATCGACAAGTTTCTCGACTACGCCCGCCCCGACCATGTCGACCCCAAGCCCGTGCTGCTGCGCGACGTGGTCGATGCCTGCACCTACGCCGTGCAGGACTACGAAGAAATGAACATCCGGGTCGACGTGCCGCCCGATCTGCGCGTGATGGGCGACGAGGTCGAGCTCACCCGCGTGATCTCCAACCTGGTGGAAAACGCCCGGCGCTACGGCAAGACGCCTTCCACCGGCGTGGCCGACGTGGTGATCCAGGCGCAAGCCAACAACGATGCGGTGCTCATCAAGGTGCGCGACCACGGCGCGGGCGTCGAGCCGGCCCTGCTCTCGCAGCTGACCAAGCCCTTCTTCCGCGGCGACGTGGCGCGCACCTCGGCGGCCGGCGCCGGCCTCGGCCTGTCGATCGTGGCCAAGAACATCGAGCGCATGGGCGGCACCTTTGCGCTCACCAGCACGCCGGGACGCGGCCTTGCGGCGCACATCCGCATGCCGCGCGCCATGCCGGTGCCAAAACCGGCCGAGGCCCCGAGCCGGCGGGCGTAGGGCGTAGTGCGGCCGCCGGTCAGCGGTAAAGCAGCGCCACGGCGCGCGCTTCCATCGCCCGGCCCTCGCCCACGGGGCCGAGCTTCTCGGCCGTCTTGGCCTTCACGTTGACCTGCTCGGGCGCAAGCCCCAGCGTCTCGGCAATGCGTTGGCACATCGCCGGAATGTGCGGCGCCAGCTTGGGCGCCTGCGCAATCACCGTGCTGTCTACATTGCCGATTTCCCAGCCCGCGGCACGCACGCGCCGCGCCGCCTCGCCGAGCAGCACGGCCGAATCCGCGCCGCGAAACTGCGCATCCGTATCGGGAAAATGCCGGCCAATGTCGCCCAGCCCCGCCGCGCCGAGCAGGGCGTCGGTAATGGCATGCAGCAGCACGTCGGCGTCCGAATGCCCCAGCAGGCCGGTGGTGTGCGGCACCTCGACCCCGCCCAGGATCAGCTTGCGCCCAGCCACGAGCTGGTGAACGTCCCAGCCTTCGCCGACGCGAATGTTGAACGGCGCTGTCATGCCGCACCTTTCTTGCGACCGAGCAGAACCGCTTCGGCCAAGGCAAAGTCTTCGGGGAAGGTCACCTTGAAGTTCTGCGCGCTGCCCGGCACCAGCAGCGGCGACAGGCCGATCGCCTCGATGGCGCCGGCTTCGTCCGTGACTGCATCGCCCGTGCGCTCCAGCGCATCGAGCAGCATGCCGACGCGGAACATCTGCGGCGTCTGCGCCAGCCATTTGTCGGCACGCGGCAGCGTTTGCGACACCCGGCTGTCGCCGGAAGAAACCTTCAGCGTGTCCGCCAGCCGGTGCGCAAGCAGCCCGCCGACGGCGTCGTGTTCGCAAGCCGCAATCAGCGCCTCGATCTGGCTCGACGTGACCAGGCAGCGTGCCGCGTCGTGCACCAGCACCCAGTCATGCGCCCCGGCCCCCTTCTGCCGCAGCGCCGCCAGGCCGTTGCGCACCGTGGCCGCGCGCGTGACGCCGCCCACCTGCAGCAGGAATTCACCCGTGGACGGAAAGCGCGGCAGCGCCGCTTGAATGTCGCGGTCTTCGGGCGACACCACCACCGCCAGGCCGGCAAAGCGGCCCGCCAGCGCGCGAAAAGCCTCCACCGTGTGGGCAACCATCGACGCCCCCGCGATCCGCTGGTATTGCTTGGGCTGCACGCCACCCGCACGGTGGCCGGAACCGGCGCAAGGAATCAGCACGAAGAATCGGGAGGAAGACATGGGGTCCGGCAGCGGCCAAGAGCCGGCAAGCGAATAAGGGGCCGCCATTCTAGAATCGACAGCTTCACACCCCTCGCCAGCCGGCGCGGGGTGTCGTGCATTTTCAGAAGCGCTCAATGGACCTCCCCCACCTCACGGCGGGCAAGCGATTCACGCTGCCGCGTCCTCCCCTATCGGCCGACGCCCTGCTGCTGGCGCAACTGGGCGTGCGCGAAAAAGCCGCCGGCCGGGCCACCGCGGTGTTCACGGCGGACGCGAACGATGCGCAGCGCCTGATCGACGAGATGGCGTTCTTTGCGCCGGACCTGCGCTGCGCCTTGTTTCCGGACTGGGAAACGCTGCCCTACGACAGCTTTTCTCCCCACCAGGACCTGATCAGCGAGCGGCTCGCCACGCTCTGGCGCATCAGCCAGAAAGAAGCCGACGTGGTGCTGGTGCCCGCCACCACCGCGCTCTACCGGCTGGCACCGCCCGCCTTCCTCGCCGGCTACACCTTTCACTTCAAGGCCAAGCAGAAGCTCGAGGAATCGAAGCTCAAGGCCCAGCTCACGCTCGCCGGCTACAGCCATGTGACGCAGGTGGTGAGCCCCGGCGAATACGCGGTGCGCGGCGGGCTGATCGACCTGTTTCCCATGGGCTCGCTCGTGCCCTACCGCGTCGACCTGTTCGACGACGAGATCGACTCGATCCGCACCTTCGACCCCGACACCCAGCGCAGCCTGTACCCCGTGCCCGAGGTGCGCCTGCTGCCGGGCCGCGAGTTTCCGATGGACGACGACGCCCGCGCGCGCTTCAGAAGCCGCTGGCGCGAGCTGCTCGAGGGCGACCCGACCAAGAGCCGCATCTACAAGGACATGGGCAACGGCGTGGCCACCGCCGGCATCGAGTACTACCTGCCGCTGTTCTTCGACGAGACGGCCACGGTGTTCGACTACTTCGGGCCCGACGCCACCGTGGTGCTGCACGGCGACCTCGAACCCGCGTTCCAGCATTTCTGGCAAGACACCAACGAGCGCTATCGCCTGGTGCGCGGCGACCCCGAGCGGCCGGCGCTGCCGCCCGAGGCGCTGTTTCTCAATGCCGCGCAGTTCTACCAGCGGGCCAAGCCGCATGCGCAGCTGGCCATCCGAGGCGACATCGCCGCCGAAACGCCGTATGCGGAATTCGACAGGCTGCCGCCGTTCGCGGTGGTGCGCGGCGCCGAAGACCCGCTCGTCGGCCTCAAGGCCCACATCAAGGCAACGCCGCACCGGGTGCTGCTGATTGCCGAAAGCGAAGGCCGGCGCGAAAGCCTGCTCGACTTTCTCCGTGCCAGCGGCGTGAGCCCGCCGGCCTTCGACTCGCTGGCCGAGTTCGAGGCCTCCCCCGACGAGAAGATCGGCATTGCCACCGCCGCGCTGGCCTCTGGCTTCGCGTGGCGCGAACAGGGCGTCGACCTCGTCACCGAAACCGAGCTCTTCGCCACCGCGCCCACCACCCGCCGCCGCAACAAGAAGCAGGAACAGGTCAGCGACGTCGAGGCGCTGATCAAGGACCTGTCCGAGCTCAACGTGGGCGACCCGGTGGTCCACACCGCCCACGGCATCGGCCGCTACCGCGGCCTGATCCACATGGACCTGGGCCAGGGCGTGGATGCCGAAGGCAAGCCGCTGCTGCAGGAAATGCTGCACCTGGAGTACGCCGACAAGGCCACGCTCTACGTGCCCGTTTCGCAGCTGCACCAGATCAGCCGCTACACCGGCGTGAGCGCCGACGAGGCGCCGCTGCACAAGCTGGGCTCCGGCCAGTGGGAAAAGGCCAAGCGCAAGGCCGCCGAGCAGGTGCGCGACTCCGCCGCCGAGCTGCTCAACATCTATGCGCGCCGGGCCGCTCGGCAAGGCCACGCATTCCGCTATTCGGCCGCCGACTACGAAGTGTTCGCCAACGACTTCGGCTTTCAGGAAACGGCGGACCAGAAGGCCGCGATCCATGCCGTGGTGCAAGACATGATCTCGCCGCAGCCGATGGACCGGCTGGTCTGCGGCGACGTGGGTTTCGGCAAGACCGAAGTGGCGCTGCGCGCCGCGTTCATCGCCATTACCGGCGGCAAGCAGGTGGCGTTCCTCGCGCCCACCACGCTGCTGGCCGAGCAGCACTACCAGACGCTGGTCGACCGCTTCGCCAAGTGGCCGGTCAAGGTGGCGGAGATGAGCCGCTTCCGCTCGGCCAAGGAAATCACTGCGGCGGCCAAGGGCCTGGCCGAAGGCACGGTCGACATCGTGGTCGGCACGCACAAGCTGCTCTCGCAATCGGTCAAGTTCAAGAACCTGGGCCTGCTCATCATCGACGAGGAGCACCGCTTCGGCGTGCGGCATAAAGAAGCGATGAAGGCGATGCGCGCCGAGGTCGACGTGCTCACCCTCACCGCCACGCCGATTCCGCGCACGCTGGGCATGGCGCTCGAAGGCCTGCGCGACCTGAGCGTGATTGCGACCGCGCCGCAGCGGCGCCTGGCCATCAAGACCTTCGTGCGCAATGAGGGCACCGGCGTGATCCGCGAGGCCGTGCTGCGCGAACTGAAGCGCGGCGGACAGGTCTACTTTCTGCACAACGAGGTCGAGACCATCGAGAACCGGCGTCAGAAGCTCGAGGAGATTCTTCCGGAAGCGCGCATTGCCGTGGCCCACGGCCAGATGCCCGAGCGCGAGCTGGAGCGCGTGATGCGCGACTTCGTGGCGCAGCGCTACAACCTGCTCTTGTGCTCGACCATCATCGAGACCGGCATCGACGTGCCGACCGCCAACACCATCGTGATGAGCCGCGCCGACAAGTTCGGCCTCGCGCAGCTGCACCAGCTGCGCGGCCGCGTCGGGCGCTCGCACCACCAAGCCTATGCCTACCTGATGGTGCCCGACACCGAGGGCCTCACCAAGCAGGCGGCGCAGCGGCTCGACGCCATCCAGCAGATGGAAGAACTGGGCTCCGGCTTCTACCTGGCCATGCACGACCTGGAGATCCGCGGCACCGGCGAGGTGCTGGGCGAGAACCAGAGCGGCAACATGATGGAGATCGGCTTCCAGCTCTACAACGAGATGCTGAGCGAGGCCGTGCGCGCGCTCAAGGCCGGGCAGGAGCCCGACCTGCTCGCGCCGCTCTCGGTCACCACCGAGATCAACCTGCACGCGCCCGCCCTCTTGCCCGATGACTACTGCGGGGACGTACACCTGCGCCTCTCGTTCTACAAGAAGCTGGCCACCGCCAAGACGCCCGAGCAGATCGACACGCTGCTGGAAGAAATCGTCGACCGCTTCGGCAAGCTGCCGCCGCAGGCGCAGACGCTGATCGACACGCACCGGCTGCGCGTGCTGGCGCGGCCGTACGGCGTGGTCAAGGTCGATGCGGCGCCGGGCGTGATCCACATCACCTTCAAGAAAGACCCGCCGGTCGATTCGATGGCCATCATCCACCTGATCCAGAAGAACAAGCACATCAAGCTTGCCGGCAACGAAAAGCTGCGCATCGAGCGCGAACTGAAAGAGCCGAAGGACCGCGCACAGATGGTGCGCGACGTGCTGCGCAGCCTCGGCCAACCCATCGTCAAGGAAACCGCCCCCGCATGAGCGCTACAGAAATTTCTCCCGGCCTGGTCATCCAGCGCGTGAAGCCGCCGCTGAAGCTTGCCGACTTCAAGCTGATCGCGTTCGACATGGATTCGACGCTGATCAACATCGAGTGCATCGACGAGATTGCCGATGCCGTCGGCAAGAAAGCCGAGGTGGCGGCCATTACCGAAGCCACGATGCGCGGCGAAATCAAGGACTTCAAGGAAAGCCTGCGGCGCCGCGTGGCGCTCTTGAAGGGCGTGCCGGTCGAGGCGCTGCAGCAGGTGTACGACCAGCGTCTGAAGCTCAACCCAGGTGCTGCCGAACTGGTCGCGACGTGCAAGGCGGCCGGGCTCAAGGTGCTGCTGGTGTCGGGCGGCTTCACCTTCTTTGCCAACCGGGTGAAAGACCGCCTGGGCATCGACTTCGCGCGCTCCAACCTGCTCGACGAAGCCGATGGCCAACTCACCGGCCAGGTGGTGCAACAAAGTTGGGGCGACATCTGCGACGGCGCCGAGAAGCGCCGCACGCTGCTCGAAGTCGCGTCGCTCATGGGCATTTCTCCGCAGGAGACCATCGCCGTGGGCGACGGCGCCAACGACCTGCCGATGATGGGCGAAGCCGGCCTTTCAGTGGCCTACCACGCCAAGCCGAAGGTGCGCGAGCAAGCCATGGTGGCCATCAACGAAGGCGGCTTGGACAGAGTGCTGGAGATACTGAAATGACCGACAACACCGCCCCGCTCTACAGCGCAGATGCGCTCAGGGACTACGGCAGCGCATTGCTGCAAAAAGCCGGGCTTGCCGCCTCGATGGCCGACAGCGTTGCCCGCACCCTGGTCGAAGGCGACCTGCTGGGCCACGACACGCACGGCCTCGCCCTGTTGGCCGGCTACGTGAAAGAGATCGAATCCGGCGGCATGACGCCGGACGGCGCTCCGGAGGTTCTGTCTGATCGCCCCGCCGCCGTGCTGTGGGACGGCAAGCGCCTGCCCGGCCCCTGGCTCATGGACCAGGGCATGGACATGCTGCTCCCGCGTGCCCGCGAGCTCGGCACCGCCTCGCTCGTGATCCGCCGCAGCCATCACATCGCCTGCCTGGCCGTCTACATGCTGCGCGCGCTGCAGGAAGACATGCTGATGCTGCTCGCCTGCTCCGACCCCAACACGGCCAGCGTCGCGCCCTTCGGCGGCACGCAGGCGGTGTTCACGCCCAATCCGCTGGCCATGGGCTTTCCGCTGTCGCAAGGCGGCGTGATGGTCGACATTTCGGCCTCCATCACCACCAACGGCATGAGCAACCGCAAGCGCGCGGCCGGCGAAACCTTTGCCGAGGAATGGCTGATCGACGCCACCGGCAAGCCTACGAACAACCCGCAGGTACTGTTCGACCAGCCGCCCGGCACGCTGCTGCCGGTCGGCGGCCTGAGCCACGGCCACAAGGGTTATGGAATGGCACTGCTGGTCGAAACGCTGACCGCCGGCCTCGCAGGCCATGGCCGGGCCGATCCGCCCGAGGGTTGGGGTGCGACGGTGCACATCACGCTGCACGACCTGCACGCGTTCGGCGGCAAGGAAGCCTTCTTGCGCCAGATGGACCACGTGGCGGCCCAGTGCCGCAACAACGCGCCCATCGATCCGGCGAGACCGGTGCGCCTGCCGGGCGAAGGCGGTTTGAAGCGTCGTGAAACCCAATCTAAGAACGGGGTGCAGCTGCACCCGTCGATTGCGCGTGCGCTGCAGGATGCGGAGCAGCGCTATGGGCTGCAACTCGCGCAGGCATTGCTGTAGCGATTTATTTGACGTTGCGCTGTTCAGTTCAGGGCGGCGCACCCGCCGACGGGGTACCTTTCTCCGCGAATGTCCCCCGGCCTGCGGCCTCCTCCTTT
>NZ_JBBCBO010000028.1:0-58932 GCF_037203865.1 Variovorax sp. CCNWLW186
GAAATAAAGGAGGAGCCGAAGGCGGGGGACATTCGCGGAGGGGAGTACCCGGTGGCCTTTGCACAAGCCCTGAACAAGAACAACAGCGCCAAAAACGAAGAGCAATGAGCCCTTGACATGCCCCATCTCTCTTACGTCAACGTCTTCGCCAAAGACGTGGTCGCACTCAGCGGCTTCTACCAGCGCGTGTTCGGATTCCCCGAGATCGAGGCCATCCGCTCGCCGATCTTTCGCGGGCTCGACACCGGCAAGTCGAGCCTCGGCTTCAACGCGCTAGACGCCTATGAGCTGCTGCACCTGGCCGAATTTTCCGACACGCGCGGCGTCAAGTTCTTGCTGAACATCGACGTCGACAGCAAGGACGACGTGGACCGCATGGTGCCCGTCGCGCTCGAGGCCGGCGCCACGCTGGTGAAGCCGCCTTACGTCACCTACTACAACTGGTACCAGTCGGTGCTGCTCGATCCCGAAGGCAACGTGTTTCGCATCAACTTCATGATGTGACGCGCGCGGCACCTCCGTCTTCAACGCTTCTTCCCTGACTTGCTTCTCACGAAAGGTCGCTCCATGCTGCGCACTCCCACCCACGGCTTCACCTCCGGCCTTGCCCTGGCCCTTGCAGCCGGCGGCGCATTCGTCTCGCTGCCCGCGGCAGCCGCCGACGGCTTCACGCTCAAGGACAAGCCCAAGATCGCGATGCTCTACTTCGGCCCGAAGAACGACGGCGGCTGGACGCAAGCCTTCGACGAAGCACGCGTGAAGATCGAGAAGGAAATCGGCCAGAAGATCCAGTTTGTTGAGAACGTTCCCGAAGACGCCTCGGCCATCAAACCTGCGGCCGAGAAGTTCATCCAGCGCGGCGCCAACATCGTGATCGGCACCGCCTTCGGCTACTCCGACAGTTTCAAGGACCTGGCCGCCAAGTACCCGGGCGTGGCCTTTCTCAACGGCTCGGGCACCACCAACGGCAGCAACCTCGAATCGTTCTACGGCCGGACCTACGAGAGCCAGTATCTCTGCGGCATGGCAGCGGGCGCAGCCTCCAAGACCGGCAAGCTCGGCTTCGTTGCGGCCAACCCTTTCGGCGTGGTGAACTGGACCATGAACGCCTTCGCGCTCGGTGCGCAGAAGATGAACCCCAACGCCACCGTCAACGTCATCTACACAGGCGCGTGGAACGACCCCGTGAAAGAACGCGCCGCTGCGGCCGCGCTGATCGACCAGGGCGCCGACGTGATCGGCCAGCACGTGGACTCGCCCACGCCGCAGATCGTGGCGCAGGAGCGCGGCGTGTACGGCACCGGCCACCACCGCGATCTGCGCCAGTTCGCACCCAAGGCCACGCTGTGCTCGTCGGTGTGGGTGTGGGACCGCTTCCTGACGCCCGAGCTCAAGAAGATCATGGCCGGCAACTGGAAGCCCGGCCAGTACGGCGCCTTCATCGAGATGAAGGACGGCGGCACCGACATTGCAGGCTTCGGCCCCGCGGTGCCCAAGGACAAGGCCGCGGCCATTACCGCCGAGCGCGACGCGATCATGAAGGGCAAGCACGTCTACGCCGGCCCGCTCGCCGACCGCGACGGCAAGGAGCGCGTGGCCAAGGGCGCGGTGCTGTCGGATGCCGATCTGTGGAAGATGGACTGGTTCGTCAAGGGCGTGGTCACGCAGAAGTAACCCGAGAGAAAAAAAACAAGGCGATCCGGCATGCCCAACGCGCTCGAACTCACCGGCATCCGCAAGAGCTTCGACGGCTTTGCGGCGCTGACCGACGCACACTTTGCCGCGCGCTGGGGCGAGGTGCATGCGCTGCTGGGCGAGAACGGCGCGGGCAAGTCGTCGCTGATGAACATTGCGGCCGGGCTCTATGCACCTGAAGCCGGCCAGCTGCTGGTCGACGACAACGTGGTGCGCTTTGCCGGCCCGGCCGACGCCGCAAGGCAACGCATCGGCATGGTCCACCAGCACTTCAAGCTGGTGCGGCCGTTCACCGTGGCAGAGAACATTCTGCTCACCGCACCGCCCGCGCCCGAGTTCCAGAGCCACGGGGAACGGCTTCGCGAGATCACGCGCAGCATCCGCAACAAGGCCTCGGAGCTGGGCTTCGACATCGACCCCGCCAAGCGCGTCGATTCGCTCTCGATTGCCGAGCAGCAGCGCGTGGAAATTCTCAAGGTGCTGCTCGCGGGCGCGCGCATCTTGATACTCGACGAGCCCACCGCAGTGCTTACCGACCAGGAGGCTGCGCGCCTGCTGCAAACCGTGCGGGGCCTCGCGCGAAGCGGCTCCGCCGTGGTGCTGGTCACGCACAAGATGGCCGACGTGAAAACGTATGCCGACCGCGTGACCGTCATGCGCGGCGGCCGCACGGTGGCCACGCTGGCGCCAGATACAGCATCGGTGGCCGAGCTCGTGAAGCTCACGGTGGGCGAATCGATTGCCACGCAGGGCTTCCAGGCGGCAAAGTCGCCGCGCGGCGCTGTGCGGCTCGCGGTGCGCGGCCTGCGCTCTGCGCCGTCGCCAGAAGGCCGCCGCGTGCTCGACGGTGTCGACCTCGAACTGCATGCGGGCGAAATCTATGGCCTGGCCGGTGTCGGCGGCAACGGACAGGGCGAGCTGGCCGGCGCCATCATGGGGCTGCCTGATGCGGGCGGCCCGCTCGAAGGCGAGATTCACCTCAGCGGCCATGGCGACCTCAAGACCATGAGTGCACCAGAGCGCCGCACCGTGGGCATTGCCGCGATACCGGCCGACCGCTATGGCCTTGCGCTGGCCGGTGGCCTCTCGGTGGCCGAGAACTACGCCATCGGCCGCGTGCACACGGGCCGCTACGGCCCGGCATGGCATCTTCGGCGCAGCCGCATCCAGGCCGATACGCAGGAGGCGGTTCGCGCCTTCGACGTGCTGGGGGTGCGCTCGGTGGCGCAGAAGGCCGCGCTGCTCTCCGGCGGCAACGCGCAGAAGCTGGTGCTCGCGCGGGAGTTCGGCAAGTCGCCCTCGCTGGTGCTCGCGCACAGCCCGAGCCGCGGGCTCGACGTGCGCGCGAGCGCCGAGGTGCATGCCCGCCTGCGCGCGGCGCGCGACGGCGGCGCCGCGGTGCTGCTGATCAGCGAAGACCTCGACGAGGTGCTGCAGCTGGCCGACCGCGTGGGCGTGATGACGCGCGGGCGCATTGCCGGCGAATTCGCACAGCCTGCCGACCGGCAGGCGATTGGACAAGCGATGGTGGACCATGGTTGACGCAACGCTTGCGGCCATCGCCCAGCCGGCGCAAACCGATGCGGACGCCGCTCACCGGGCGCGGCGCCAGCCGCTGGCGCAACGGCGCTACGCGCTCGAGATCCGCCAGCACATGGGGTGGCGCCTGCAGGCGCTGATCCTTGCGGCGGCGCTGTTGGTCGGCCTTGCGATTTCCGCTGCGATTCTGGTGGCGGCCGGCGTTCCCGCGGACGAACTCGCCAACGAGTTCGTGACGCAGACTTTTTTCGACGGCCAGAACTTTCGCGCCGTGCTGTTCCAGGCCGCGCCGATGATCCTTGTCGGCCTGGCGGGCTCGCTGGCGTTTCGCGCACGCTTCTGGAACCTGGGCCTCGAGGGACAGATGATCTGGGGCGCCATCGGTGCCACGGCCGTCTCGATGTGGCAGGTCGGCCCCGAGTCGCTGCGCCTGCCGCTGATGTTCGCGGCCGCCATCGGTTGCGGACTGCTCTGGGTGCTCGGCCCCGCATGGCTGAAGATCAGGCTCGGCGTGAACGAGATCATTTCCACGCTGATGCTCAACTACATGGCGGCCAACTTTCTGCTGCACCTGGTGTACGGCAGCTGGAAAGACCCGAAGGACAACTTTCCCTATTCACCGCAGTTCCGCGCCTTCGAGCGGCTGCCCGAACTTGGCGCCGGCGTGAGCAGCGCCATCGTGCTGGCAGCCGTTGTGGCGCTCTTCGCATGGTGGCTGGTGGGCGTGAGCCGGGCCGGGCTGTACCTGCGCTTTGTCGATGCCAATCCGCGCGTGGCGCATGCCAATGGCGTGCCGGTGCGCCGCACCATCTATGGCGCCGTGCTGCTGTCGGGCGCGATGGCCGGGCTCGCAGGCTTTGCGGTGGCCTCGGGGCAGGAAGGGCGGCTCACGCAGGCCTTCTACCAGGGCTATGGCTTCTCCGGCATCCTCATCGCCTTTCTCGCGCGCAACAACCCGCTCGCGGCCACTGTGGTGGCGCTGCTGGTGGCGGCGCTGTTCGTCACCGGCCGCAGCCTGCAGGTGTTCTACCAGGTGCCGTTCTCGATGGTGCAGCTCATCCAGGCCATCATCGTGGTGAGCGTGGCGTCGAGCGATTTCTTCATTCGCCACCGGCTGCGGCGCGTGGGTGGGGAGCAAGCGGAATGAGCGGAAGCATCGTTCTCAACTGGCTCGCGAGCACGCCCGACTTCGCGGTGCCCTATGCGCTTGCCGCGCTGGGCCTGATCATCAGCGAGCGCGCAGGCGTGCTCTCGCTGGGCGCCGAAGGGCTGATGCTGGTGGGCGCGCTCGCGGGCATCGGTGCGCAAATCGCCCTGGGGCAACCGGGCGTGTCGCTGGTGCTTGCCATGCTCGCGGCCAGCGCGGTGTCGCTGCTGTTCGCGGTGATGGTGATCTGGCTGCGCGTGAACCAGGTGATTGCGGGGCTGGCACTGGTGTTCTTCTGCCAGGGCTTCACGGCACTGGTCGGCTCGCTGGCCGAATGGACCAACCACGCCACCGAAGGCATCGGCTCGATGGCGCTGTGGCCGCTGTCCCTCTTGCCCGGTGCCGGCCGCCTGTTCGAGCAGAACGCAATGGTGTGGCTCACGCTGCCGGTTTTTCTTGCCGTGGCCTGGTTTCTCTCGCGCACCTCGGCCGGGCTGCGCTTGCGCGCGGTGGGCGAGAACCCGCAGGCGGCCGATGCCGCCGGCATCCGCGTCACCCTGTGGCGGCTTGCCGCGGTGCTCGCAGGCTCGGCGCTGGTGGGCCTGGCCGGCGCGTACATCTCCGTGGTCAGCACCAAGCTGTGGATCGCGGGCATGACCGGCGGGCGCGGCTGGATCGCCGTGGGGCTGGTGATCTTCGCGCGCTGGTCACCTTGGAAGGCGCTGGTGGGTGCGCTGCTTTTCGGCTGCATCGAGGCGCTCATTCCCCAGCTTGCGGCGGCCGGGGTGCAGCTGCCGCAGTACTTCGTGATGATGACGCCCTATACGGTGACGCTCGGCGTGATGATCTGGGTCGCAGTGGCCCGGCGCGGCGGAGACGATGAGCCTGGTGCTCTGGGCCAACCCTATGTCCGGGAGGAGCGGCGATGAAGGCCTGGGTGTACGGCGAAGAGCGCGAACTCGGCGCGGCGCAGTTTGCAGACTACCTCGATCCGGCCACCACGGCGGTGGTTTCCATTGACATGCACCGCGGCCATCTGGACGACAGCCCCGACTGCCCCTGCCCCGCGCCGCGTGCGCGCGACGTGGTGGCGCCCATCGACAGCTTTCACGACGATGCCCGCGCGCTGGGCGTGCGCATCGTGCATGTCAAGTCGGTGCTGCGGCCGGGCGGCGAGGACGACATCCACGGCATTCCGGCGGCGTGGCGCCGCACCTTTCCGCTGCACGTGGGCGCCATACCGAATGCCGACGCGCACGCCATCGAAGGCTCGCGCTGGACCGAGTGGGTGACGCGCGTCGAGCCCGGCGACATGCGCGTGGAGAGCAAGCGCCGGCTGTCGGCCTTCTATCCGACAGACCTCGACTTTCTGTTGCGCAACCAGCGCATCGAAACCGTGGTGCTCAACGGCGGGTTTACCGACTGCTGCGTGCTCAATACGGCCTTCGATGCCAACAACCACAACTACCGCGTGATCGTGCTGCGCGACCTGGTACGCGGCACCGATGCGCATCTGGAGAACGCCGCGCTCAGCATGGTGTCGCTGCATCTGGGGCTGGTGGTCGACTCGGCCGAACTGCTGCGCCAGTGGCGCGGCACCGCCGCAAGCTAGTCGGCAAGACCCAGCCAGCGCCGCAGCACGGGCTGCATCTCTTTCTGCGCCGCCTCCCACACCAGCTCCGGCGCGGCCACGTGCACGCCTTCGGGTGCGATGCGCAGCGCCAGGTCGACCAGCTCGGCCACCTTGGAGGGCCGCACCGGCTGCTCGCTCGTCGGCACCATGAAGCGCATGACCGACAGCATCCACGCGGCCAGCCTTTCGGCGGGGTTTGCCAGCTTGGCGTTGAGCGGCTTGCGGGCGGAACGCAAGAGGATTACGCGCTCGAAGCCGCTGGCGACCACGGCCTGCTCGTCGAGGCTCGCGAGGCCGCGCTTGAGCGCCTCGGGCAGGCGGCCCTGGTCGTGCGGCTGCACGATGGCGAGCGTCTGCACGCCGCAGGCGCGCAGCCAGCGCGAGAGCTCGGGCAAATCGGAAGGCTGCGGCACCCACAGCGCGCGCTCGCGGCCGTGATAGAGCCGGGGCGGATCGAAGGCGATGACCGCGGTATCGGCGGACGTGGGGCCCCATTGCGCGATCGGCAGGTCGGGGCAGAGGCAGGTCTCGACCCCGCGCATGCCGTCGCGCATGGGTTCGCGCGACAGCACCCGCACGTGGGCAAAGCGGTGGCCGCCCGCGAGCCGGCGCAGCAACTCCTGGCCCAGGGCGCCGGTGGCGCCGGCAATCAGCAGCGTTCCGGCCGTTGCGGCGGAAACGGCGGTTGCAGGCGGCACCGCGCGGTTGGCAGCCTGCAGGGCTTGAAGGGGATCGAGGGCCATGGAGACATCTATGCTAACTTCCGGCTCTTCTGCGGAGGTAATGCAAATGATGATGAAACGCTGGCTCTTGATTCTTGCTGCGGTCCTGTCCCTGAGCGGATGCGGCTACAACCAGTTCCAGTCGCTCGACGAGACGAGCAAATCGGCCTGGAGCGAGGTGCTCAACCAGTATCAACGGCGTGCCGACCTCGTGCCGAACATCGTGGCCACCGTGAAGGGCGAGGCCAGCTTCGAGCAGGACACGCTCACCAAGGTGATCGAGGCGCGCGCCAAGGCCACGTCGATCCAGGTGACGCCCGAGACGCTGAACAACCCCGAGGCATTCAACAAGTTCCAGCAGGCGCAGGGCGAGCTCTCGTCGGCGCTGTCGCGGCTGATGGTGGTTTCCGAGCGCTATCCGGAGCTGAAGGCCAACCAGGCTTTCCGCGACCTGCGCGTGACGCTGGAAGGCACCGAGAACCGCATCACCGTGGCGCGCAACCGCTACATCCAGACGGTGCAGGAGTACAACGTGCTGGCGCGCAGCTTCCCGACGAACATCACGGCCAAGATCTTCAGCTATGAGCCGAAGCCCAACTTCTCGGTGCAGAACGAAGCGCAGATTTCGACGCCCCCCACCGTCGACTTTTCTACTCCGAAGAAGTAAGACGCTCGATCGATGACCGTTGCCCTGATACGCCGCGTGCTGGCCGCCGTTCTGCTGGCGGGCACGGCGTGGGCCGGTCTTGCGGCAGGTGCATGGGCGCAAGACCTGCTGCCGGTGCCCACGCTCACGGCGCGGGTGATCGACCAGACGCAGACGCTGGCTGAACCGGAGCGCGCCGACCTCGAGGCCAAGCTGGCCGCCTTCGAGCAGCGCAAGGGCTCGCAGATGGTGGTGCTGATGGTGCCCACCACGCAGCCTGAAGACATTGCAAGCTATGCCAACCGCGTGGGCAACGCCTGGAAGATCGGGCGCAAGGACGTGGGCGACGGCATCCTGGTGATCGTGGCCAAGAACGACCGCAAGATGCGCATCGAAGTGGCCAAGACGCTCGAAGGCGCGGTGCCAGACCTGGCAGCCATTCGCATCATCGACGAGGAGATGAAGCCGCGCTTTCGCAACAACGACTTTGCAGGCGGGCTTAACGCGGCGGTCGCCCGGCTCATCGGGCTGGTCGACGGCGAGGCGCTGCCCGCGCCTTCCAGCGGCGGCGACGAAAGCGCCGGTGACGGCATCGACTGGGAGAACCTTGCGATCTTCCTGTTCGTCGGCGTCTTCGTGGCGGCGCCCATCGTGCGATCGGTGGTCGGCAAGAAGCTCGGCTCGGTGGTCATGGGCGGCGGCATCGGCGTGACCGCGTTCTTCATCACGACCAGCATCGTCATTGCGGTGCTCGCGGGCTTCGTGGCGCTGATGGTGTCGCTGTTCTCGGCGGTTGCGGCAACCGCTCCCGGGCGCCGGGGCGGCGGTGGCGGCGGCTTTGGCGGCTGGAGCGGCGGCGGTGGGGGTGGCGGCTGGAGCAGTGGCGGCGGTGGAGGCGGCGGTTTCAGTTCCGGCGGCGGCGGTGATTTCGGGGGCGGCGGCGCCTCGGGGGATTGGTAGGCATGGCAACGCTTTTCTCCAGGCTTGGCCGCATCTGGCGCCACCAGTGGATGGACGAGGCCGATGTGCGCCGCGTGCTGCCCGATGCCGCCATGGAACGCCTTGCCGCGCGCGTGGCTGCAAGCGAGCGGCGCCACAGCGGCGAGATCCGCATCTGCGTCGAGGCGGGCCTGCCCCTGTCTTACCTGCGGCGGGATGCCTCGGCGCGCGAGCGTGCCGTCACCATGTTCGGCAAGCTGCGCGTATGGGACACCGAGCACAACAACGGCGTGCTCATCTACCTTTTGCTGGCCGAGCATGCGATAGAGATCGTGGCCGACCGCGGCATCAGCGCGCGGGTCAGTGCCGCCGAATGGTCTGCGATGACGCAGCGCATGGGCGCGGCATTCCGCGAAGGGCGCTTCGAGGACGGGCTCACGCAGGCGCTGGAAGAAATGTCGGCCTTGCTGGTTGCGCACTTTCCGCTGGCGGACGACCAGCCCGACACGAACGAGCTGCCCGACGCACCCGTGGTTCTTTGACTTTTTTTTCTCCCTCCCCTTCCGGGGGAGGGTTGGGGTGGGGGCAAGCGGCGTTGGCATGGGCACGCCCTGCCTGCCCCCATCCCAGCCTTCCCCCAGAGGGGGAAGGAGCCGCCCCCTCAATCCGGTGCGGGCAGCGCCCACACGGTTTCGCCACCTACAGCGTAGAAGCGCCTGCCGGGCGCCCGCTCCACCAGCCACCCGCCCGTGAACTCGCCGAAAGCCGGTAGCACCGCCTGCTGGTCGTCGCTCATGAAACACGGCAACCGCACGCTGTCCCGCCCCAGCCCGTAGAGCCGGCACACCGGATGCAGGTGCCCGGCGAGCACGAAGTGCGTGGAATGCGATTGCGGATGGTGGCAGCAGGCGAAGGGCCCGAGCAGATAGGGCTCGTCGACCACCTCGATGTCCAAGGCCGCAGGCGGATCGCCCGCGCGGCTGTCGTGGTTGCCGCGCACCAGTGTCATGCGGACGGCCCCATGCGCCGTGCGCCAGTCGGCGAGCGCGGCCAGCACTTGGGGTGTGCGCGCCTGTGCCGCATGCATGAAGTCACCGAGAAACACGATGCGTTGCGGCGCATGCGCGGCAATCAGCGCATCGAGCCGCGCCAGGTTCTGCTGCGTGGTGCCGCCCGGCACCGGCTGCCCCAGCGCGCGGTAGGTCGCGGCCTTGCCGATGTGCAGGTCGGCGATGAAGAGCACACCGCTCGCCGGCCACCAGATGGCGCGTTCGGGCAGCAGATGAACCCACTCGCCGGCCCATCGGACCGGCAGGGCCGATGCGGAAAGTTGCGGGGAAGTCACTGGCACCAAGTGTCGCAAAAGCCGGTGCGCATGGGCGGCCGTCACTTGCAATTCACCCCTGCGGACCCCAGTTCTTCGGTATGACCGAAACGCCATCGCTGCACATCGTCTGTCCGCACTGCCACACGACCAACCGCGTGCGCGCGGCACAGCTGGGCAGCGCGCCCGATTGCGGCAGTTGCCACCGCCCGCTGTTCGCCGGCCACTCGACTGCGTTGCCGGACGAAAAGACCTTCGACCGCCACATTGCACGCAATGAAATTCCGGTGCTGGTGGACTTCTGGGCACCGTGGTGCGGCCCGTGCCGCCAGATGGCGCCGGCCTATGAGCAAGCCGCGGCCCAGCTGGAGCCGCGGGTGCGGCTGGCCAAGGTCGATACGGAGGCCGTGCCCACCCTGGGCGCGCGCTTCAACATCCGCAGCATTCCGACGCTGGCGTTGTTTCGCGGCGGCCGCGAGGTGGCACGGCAGGCCGGTGCCATGGGTGCGGCGGACATCGTGCGCTGGGTCAAGGCGCACGGCGCCGGCTGAGCCGGACGGCTCACTCCTCACTTCACAGCGGCGGCAACGGCCGCGAGCGGCGCGAGGGCGGCCTGCGCTGGCGCTGCGGCGCGGGTGGCTTGCCCGGCCCTTCCTGGCCGAACGCGAGCGTGCTCTTCACGCGTTCGATCCCGCCAGCGGTGACGATGCCGCCCGCGGCTTTTTCGAGCTGCTCGACCATGCGCGCGATGCGGTCGGCCACGTTCTCGTTCGACAGTTTTTCGCGGAACAGCTCGACCATGAGCGGGAACGAAAAAGGCGTCGGCCGCTCGAGCGGCTTCAGCACCAGCTGCTGAGTCGCCATGCGCGCGAGGCTGGCGCGCAGGCGGCCTATTTCGAGCTCCTGCGCGAGCAGTTCCTGCTCGGCCTGCAGCAGCAGCTTGTTGGCCGGGTCGTACTTGCGGAACACCTCCCAGAACAGTGCCGACGAGGCCTGCAGCTGCCGGTTGCTGCGCTTCTCGCCGGGGTAGCCCTGGAAGATGAGGCCCGAGACGCGCGCAATTTCCCGAAAGCGGCGCTGCGCCAATTCGCCCGCGTTGAGCGAAGCCAACGCCTCGTGCAGCAGTTCGGCATGCGCATCGTCGCCTTGCGGCAGGCGCAGCACCTGCGGCAGCAGCGTGGGCCAGTCGACCGGCACGGCACTCAGCAGTTCGAAGCCGTAGTCGTTCACCGCAATGGAGAAGGTGCGCGCATCGTGCTGCGCCACGCGCCAGGCCAGCAGGCTTGCAAGCCCCAGGTGCACGTGCCGCCCCGCGAAGGGATAGAGAAACAGGTGCGAGCCTTCGCGTGTCGTCAGCGTTTCGGCCAGCAGGGTTTGCGGCGTTGGCAGGGCCGACCATTGCTGCTGGATCTCCAGCAGCGGCCGCACGCACTGCAGTTCGGGTGAGTCATAGCGGCCTTCCCCGGCCAGCGCGAGCTGCTGCACCACGGCATCGGCCAGCGTGGTCGACAGCGGCATGCGCCCGCCGTTCCAGCGCGGCACCGCGGCGCGCTTGCCGGTGGCGCGCCGCACCCAGGCCGTCATGTCGTGGATGCGCACGAGCTCCAGCAGCCGGCCGCCGAACAGAAAGCAGTCGCCGGGCTTCATGCGCGCAACAAAGCCTTCTTCGACGCTGCCGATCTTCGCGCCGCCCATGTACTGCACCGCCATGCTGGCATCGCTCACGATGGTGCCGATGTTCATGCGGTGCCGCCGCGCGAGCCGCGCGTCCGGCACGCGCCAGACGCCTTCGGCATCGGGCACCGCGCGGCGGTAGTCCGGGTAGGCGGCCAGCGAAGGGCCGCCCTGCGAGACGAAGTACAGGCACCACTCCCAGCTCTCCCGCGACAGCCCCGCATAGGCCGCGGTGCCGCGCACCTCCGCATACAGGTCTTCGGGCACGAAGCCGCCGCCGAGCGCCACCGTGACGAGGTGCTGCACCAGTACGTCGAGCGGCTGCACCGGCGTATGCCGCGCCTCGATGTGGCCTGCCGCAATGGCCGCGCGCGCCGCGGCGCCCTCGACCATCTCGATGCTGTGCGTGGGCACGAGCGTGATTCGCGACGGCCGGCCGGGTGCATGGCCCGAGCGCCCCGCGCGCTGCAGCAGCCGCGCGACGCCCTTGGGCGAGCCGATCTGCAGCACGCGCTCGACCGGCAGGAAATCGACGCCCAGGTCGAGGCTCGATGTGCAGACCACCGCCTTGAGCTCACCGCTCTTCAAGCCGAGTTCCACCCACTCGCGCACCGCACGGTCGAGCGAGCCGTGGTGCAGCGCAATGGTGCCCGCCCATTCGGGCCGCGCCTCGAGCATGGCCTGGTACCAGATCTCCGATTGCGAGCGCGTGTTGGTGAACACCAGCGTGGTGCTGCTGGCGGCAATTTCATCGAGCACCTGCGGCAGCATCGTGAGGCCCAGGTGGCCGCCCCACGGAAAGCGCTCGGCGCGGCCGGGCAGCAGCGAATCGACCACCAGCTTCTTGGGCACCGCGCCCTGCACCAGCACGCCCTCTTCATCGCCGAGCAATGCGCGCATGGCCTCCTGCAGGTTGCCCAGCGTGGCCGACATGCCCCACACCGCGAGCCCCGCATTCCAGCGCCTGAGCCGCGCGAGGGCCAGCTGCACCTGCACGCCGCGCTTGTTGCCGAGCAACTCGTGCCATTCATCGACCACCACCATCTTCACGCGGCCGAGCACCTCGCTGGCATCGGCGCGCGCGAGCAGCAGCGAAAGGCTCTCGGGCGTGGTGACGAGCACGGTGGGCAGGCGCTCGTTCTGCGCCGCGCGCTCGGCCGACGAGGTGTCGCCGCTGCGCGCGCCGGCGCTCCACGGATGCACCTCGGCGCCCAGCGCTTCGAGCGGCTGCTTCAGCGCGCGCAGCGTGTCGGCCGCAAGCGCGCGCATGGGTGTGAGCCACAGCACCGTGAGTGGCGGCGCGGCGGGGCGCGCGGTTTCTTTTTTGGCTTGCGAGAAGACCTGCAGCGCGCCGAGCCACACGGCGTAGGTCTTGCCCGCGCCGGTGGTGGCGTGCAGCATGCCGGACTTTCCTTGCGCGATGGCTTTCCACACATCGCGCTGGAACTTGAAGGGCTTCCAGCCGCGTGCGGCAAACCATGCATCGAGCGCCGCCTTGACTGCTGTCCTGCTCCTTCCCCCGCTGGGGGAAGGCTGGGATGGGGGCACGCGGCCTTCGACAGGCAGCTGATCCTTGATACGCCGCTTGCCCCCACCCCTGCCCTCCCCCGGGAGGGGAGGGAGAGATGCGGGGTCCACCGGCGCAGTCATGACGGCAGCAATGCGGCCAGCGTCTGCAACGTATCCGCCTCCGCCACCGGCTTGTCCTCGCGCCAGCGCAGCATGCGCGGAAAGCGCACGGCAATGCCGCTCTTGTGGCGCGTGCTGCGCGCAATGCCCTCGAAGCCGAGCTCGAACACCAGCGTCGGCTCCACGCTGCGCACCGGGCCAAAGCTCTCCACCGTAGTCTTGCGGATGATCGCGTCCACCCGCGCCATCTCGGCATCGGTCAGGCCCGAATAGGCCTTGGCAAAGGGCACGAGCTTGCGGTCTTCCTGCCCGGGCGGGCCGTCCCACACCGCAAAGGTGTAGTCGCTGTAGAGG
The DNA here is from genome assembly GCF_037203865.1 of Variovorax sp. CCNWLW186. NCBI lineage: Bacteria > Pseudomonadati > Pseudomonadota > Betaproteobacteria > Burkholderiales > Comamonadaceae > Variovorax > Variovorax sp. CCNWLW186. The sequence continues at coordinate 13,303 of NZ_JBBCBO010000028.1, forward strand.
CTCGCGCGTCGGCCGTGGCCGCGCTGCGCGTAGATGAGCACGGCGTCGATGCTGAGCGGGTCGATCTTCCACTTCCACCACACGCCAACGTCCTTGGTGCGGCCCACGCCGTACTGCGCGTCGCGGCGCTTGAGCATCATGCCTTCCACGCCCATGCTGCGCGCGGCTTCGCGCTGGCGCGCCAGGTCGCTCCATTCGATGCCGGTGAGCATCGGACTCGGCAGCAGCGACGGGTGCTGCATGCGCGTGACGAGCTCGTCGAGCAGCGCGCGGCGCTCCCACTGCGGCAGCGCGCGCAAGTCGCGGCCTTCCCATTCGAGAATGTCGTAGGCCAGCAGCACCACCGGTATTTCGCGCAGCAGCTTCGCGCCCAGGGTCTTGCGGCCGATGCGCTTTTGCAGTTCCGCAAAGGGCTGCACCTTGTCTTCGCGCCAGACGGCGATCTCGCCATCGAGCACCGTGCCGTCGGGCAGCGCCTCGCCCAGCACGGCGAGCTCGGGAAAGCGCTCGGTCACCAGCTCTTCGCCGCGCGACCACAGCCAGACCATGCCCGCGCGCTTCACGAGTTGCGCGCGGATGCCGTCCCACTTCCACTCGACGACCCAATCGGCCGGCAGACCGAGCGCCGCATCGAACTCTTCAAGCGGCAGGTTGAACGCATGCGCCAGAAAGAAGGGGTATGGCTGCCCGCTGGTCTTTTGCACCTGCTCCGCACCCGACTCCGGCGCGATGAGCGCGCGGTAGTCGTCGGCCCGCGGTCGGCCGCCGATGTGGGTGTAGCCCATGAGCCGCTGCGCCACGCGCTTGGGGTCGATGCCGCCCACCGCCGCGAGGGCCTGCGTGACCTGCAGCTTCGACACGCCCACGCGAAATGCGCCGGTGATGAGCTTGAAATACACCAGCCGCTCTTCGGCCGCAAGCTGGCGCCATTGCGCGCGCAGCCGTGCGGGCAGTTCATCGGGCGCCGACTTGCCGGCTTCGCGCAGCGGCAGCAGATGCTCCTCGACCCAGCGCGCCAAGCCGAGGTCGTGCGCCTCGGTGGGCGGCGGCAACAGCAGCGCGATGGTTTCTGCAAGATCGCCGACCGCTTCATAGCTTTCGTCGAACAGCCATTCGGGAAGCCCCGCGGCCTCCTGCGCAAGCAATCGCAGCAGCTTGGTGGGCACGAGCTGGCGCGGCTTGCCGCCGGCCAGGAAGTACACGGCCCAGGCCGCATCGGCAGGATCGGCTTCGCGCAGGTAACGCTGCAGCGCGGCCTGCTTGGCAAGGCTCGAGGTGCTGGCGTCGAGCTCGCGGTAGAGCGCGGCGAAGGCTTTCATGTATCGGCTCCTTCCCCCTCTGGGGGAAGGTTGGGATGGGGGCTGGCAGCGTCCCCATCGGGCGCCGCTTGCCCCCTCCCCGGCCCTCCCCCGGAAGGGGAGGGAGTCTCCTGGTCGTCCTCATCGCCGTATTCGGTCTTGAAGCCCTGCGCCTCCAACCCGTTCTCGGTGAGCCAGCGCACCATGACCGCCACGCTGCCGTGGGTGACGAACACCCGGCTTGCGCCCGTGCCCGCTATGGCCTGCTGCAAGCCGGGCCAGTCGGCGTGGTCGGACATCACGAAACCGCGGTCCACACCGCGCCGGCGCCGCGTGCCGCGCAGCTGCATCCAGCCGCTTGCGAAGGCGTCGGCGTAGTTGCCGAAGCGGCGCATCCACGGCGTGCCCTGCGCCGAAGGCGGCGCCAGCACCAGAGCGCGCTTCAAGAGCGCGGCGTCCACGCCCGGGTCGGTCACGCGCAGCGTCTCGGGCAAGGCCACGCCCGCCGCGCGGTACACCGCATTGAGCGGCTCGACCGCGCCGTGCACCACGATCGGCCCGATGGAGGCATCCACACCGTGCAGGATGCGCTGCGCCTTGCCGAACGCATAGCAGAACAGCACAGATGCGCGGCCGGCCTCCGCGTTGGCGCGCCACCATGCATCGATCTCCGCGAACAGTGCCGCCTGCGTGGGCCAGCGATAGATCGGCAGCCCGAAGGTCGATTCGGTGATGAAGGTGTCGCACGGCACAGGCTCGAAGGGCGTGCAGGTTCCATCGGGCTCGGTCTTGTAGTCGCCCGAGGCCACCCACACGCGCCCGCCGTGTTCGAGGCGAACCTGCGCCGAGCCCAGCACATGCCCGGTCGGATGCAGCGAGACGCGCACGCCATGGTGCTCGATGGTTTCTCCGTAGCCGAGCGTCTGCAGCGCGATATCGCTGCCGAGGCGGGTGCGCAGCGTACCGGCGCTGTCGGTATGCGCCAGGTAGTGCGCATGGCCCACACGCGCGTGGTCCGAATGGGCGTGCGTGATGACGGCGCGCGCCACCGGCCGCCACGGGTCGATGTAGAAATCGCCCGGCGGGCAATACAGCCCCTCCGGGCGTGCGACGACGAGATCTTCTTCCTTCGCGGCCATGGCCGCATCGTAGGCGGTGGCTGGCTTTCGCGTTGCCGAACGCGGGCCGCGAAGCGCTGTGGGCCGGCGCCTACTTCTTGCGCCCGCCCGCCATTTCGAGCACGTTCATCTTCATGCCGTTGGACATGATCATGTCGCCGGGCTTCTGGCCGGCCTTGCAGGGGCCGATCCACTTGGCCTCGATGACAGCGGAGCCTTCGGCGCGGCCCATCAGCGGCGGGCTGTAGGTCGACTTGCTTTCCATGCGATAGGCCGAGCTGAAGTCGCCGCTCATCACGGCGTGCGAAGTGGCGGTGGTGGAGCCGATCTTGCAGACCGAATCGATGACCAGCTTGCCGCCCTCGTTGCGCAGCTCCTGCTTGGAGCACGTGTCCTTGCCCATGCCCTGGCCCATGTCGCGCAAGGCCTTGTCGCTGGCCGCGTCGATGCACTGCTGGATGGTCTGGCTGGCCCCCTTGGCGGCGGTGCCGTCGCCGGTCTGGATTTCCCAGAGGCCGGGCTTGCGCGCGGGGTAGTCGATGGCCATGGCGGGCATGGCGGCCGCGCAGGCCAGCGTGAGAAAGGCAATGGCGGTCTGGCGAATCTTCATGGCGGGCTCCGTGTCGGTTCGAGAGAACGATGCCCGGTTTTTACCGCAGGCGCCGGCCGTGAGGAATAGCGCAATCGGCCTACGCCGGCTCCGCCTGCACAGCCGCTGCCGCAACGGCTTGGCGTGGCCGCGAAGCCAGCCCGGACCCGATGCCCAGTGCCAGCCCGCCGAGCACGTCGATCAGCACATGCTGGCGCACCGCCATTGTCGAATAGACGATTCCGAATGCCCATGCGATGTTGAGCATGCGAAGCCACGTGGGCGCCGCCACGTCGCGCAATTGCCTCGCAAGCACCACGCAGGCAAACACCGAGAACGACACGTGCAGCGACGGAAACGCGTTGCCGGCCGCATCGATCGTTTTCAGCAAGTGAAGCGACGTGCCCGGGCTGGTGTCGATGGTGAAGTTGGGTATGGCCGTGGGCATGAACCAGAACACCGCGAGCGCGATGCACGTCATGAAGGCGCAGCCCAGCGCAAAGTTCGAGAGCTCCCGCCGGTCCTTGGCCAGGAACACCGGCAGCGCGATGTAGAGCCAGAGCGAAAGATAGACCGGCAGCAGCGCCGGCCAGAACGCGATCAGCCGGTCGAACGCGGTAAGCGGCAACGTCCAGGGCTGGCCGGCGTTCTTCATGATCCAGAAGTACAGCGGGAAGAAGCCGATGGTGGCCACCGTGTTGCCGACGAGCTTCAGCGGCCAGAGCGCGAGGCAGCGCCGGACCAGGGCGCGAAGCCACGGTGGTGGGCCGGAAGGCGGCAGGTCTCGAAAGGAAGAAGGTGTCATGGGCGCCAGGCGCCGTGCGTTGCGTGCCCGCGGGTGCGGGCATGCGGCACGGCTACCAGGGCGTCCACTTTAATTCGCTTTTCGACGATGCCACCGTGCGCTCGATGAAGCGGACGCCGCGGGCGCCGTCTTCCACGCGCGGATAGTCGGCCGCGATGGCGTCGGCCTGCTGGCCCGCGATGCGTGCGCGGATGTCGGCCGCTACGCCGCCATAGATGTTGGCAAAGGCCTCGATGAAGCCTTCGGGGTGCCCCGCGGGCAGGCGGCTCGCGCGCTGCGCCGATTCGCACAGCCACGGAGAACCACGCGTGAGAGTGCGCTTGGGGCCGTCGTGCGGCAGGTGCAGCAGTTCGCTCGGCCGCTCCTGGCGCCATTCGAGCGTGCCCAGCGCGCCGGAGATGCGCAGCCGCAGGTCGTTCTCCAGCCCGGTGTTGATCTGCGAGGCGATCAGCACGCCGCGCGCGCCGCCCTTGAAGCGCAGCAGCAGGCTGCCGTCGTCGTCGAGCATGCGGCCCGGCACCAGCGCGCTCAGGTCGGCGCAGAGGCTTTCGATTTCCAGCCCGGTCACGCTTGCGACGAGGTTCTCGGCATGCGAGCCGATGTCGCCGATGGCGCCGGCCGCGCCGCTGCGCGCCGGGTCGGTGCGCCAGTCGGCCTGCTTGTTGCCGGCGTCTTCGAGCTGGCTCGCGAGCCAGCCCTGGTTGTATTCGACGGCCACTTTGCGCAGCTCGCCGAGCTGGCCCGAGCGGACCATCTCGCGCGCCTGCCGCACCATCGGGTAGCCGGTGTAGTTGTAGGTCACGCCGAAGACCGTGCCTTGCTTTTTCACGGTGGCCACGAGCGCATCGGCCTGCTCGCGCGTGTGCACCAGCGGCTTGTCGCACACCACGTGAAAGCCCGCCTCGGCAAAGGCCTGCGCCACCGGAAAGTGCACGTGGTTGGGTGTGACGATCGAGACGAAGTCGATGCGCTCCTCGGGCGGGCGCTTCAGCTCGTCAGCCAGCAGCGACTGCCAGTCGCCGTGGTTGCGGTCGTCGGCCAGCCCGAGATCGCGGCCCGAGGCGCGCGCCTTCTCGGGGCTCGAAGACAGCGCGCCGCCCACGAGTTCGATCTGCCCGTCCAGCGCCATGGCCTTGCGGTGCACGGCGCCGATGAAGGCGTCGCGCCCGCCGCCGACCATGGCGCAGCGGAGCTTGCGAAAAGCGTTCTCGGTCACCTTAGAACGGCGAGTTCGGGTGGTAGAAGTCTTTCGCGTTTTCCTTGGTGATCAGCACCGAAGGAATGATCGTCGTCGCGGGCAGCTTCTCGCCCTTCAGCCGCGCCTCGGCCGTGAGCTTGATGGCGTCGTAGATGAACTTGGGCGAGTAGCTCACGTCGGCGCCAATGCGCTTGTCCTTGCCGTCCATGATGGTCTTGACCATGCCCTTGGCGCCCGCGCCGCCGAAGACGATCTTGATGTCGTCGCGCTTGGCCTGCTCGATGGCCTTGAGCACGCCCACGGCCATGTCGTCGTCGGCGGCCCAGATGGCGTCGATCTGCTTGAAGCGCGTGAGGTAGTCCTGCGTGACCTTGAAGGCGTCGTCGCGGTTCCAGTTGGCGTACTTGGCGTCGAGCAGCTTGATGTCCGGATGGTTCTTGAGCACCGCGTTGAAGGCGTCCATGCGCTCGTTGTCGAGCGTGGTGGCAATGCCGCGCAGGGCGACCACGTTGCCCTTGCCGCCGAGCTGCTTCGCGATGTACTCGGCCGGAATGCGGCCGAACGCGGTATTGTCGCCGGCCACGTACGCATCCTGCGCACTGGTGTCCGTCAGGCCGCGGTCGACCACGGTCACGTAGGCGCCCTTGGCCTTGACTTGCGCCACCGGCTTGGTCAGCGCGGCCGATTCGAACGGGAAGACCACGAGCGCGTTGATCTTGGTGACGGTCGAAAGGTCTTGCAGCTGGTTGGCCTGCTCGGGCGCGTTGGCCGCGGTCTTGATCGTGATCTTCAGGTCCTTGTGCTGCTTCTCGAGGTCCTTCTTCGCCTGGTTGGCCCAGTAGTTGATGCCGCCCATGAAGCTGTGCGTGGCCGCGGGAATCGAAACGCCGAGGTTCACTTTCTCGGCGGCGAGCGCGGGCAGGCTCGCGAGCGCTGCTGCGGCCACGGCCGTGAGTGCGATGCGGCGGGTGAAGCTTGTCATGCTGGATGTCTCCTTGTGGTTGATGGTGAAGCGGAACGGGAACGAACTAGCGGCGCCCTCTTTGGAGGAACGCAACGATGATGATCACAAAGCCCTGCACCGCGGCGTTGAGGTACACGCTGATGATGCTGGTGAGATTGAGGATGTTGCTGATGACCGAGAGCAGGATCGCGCCCACCACGGTGCCGGTGATGCTGCCTGCACCGCCCTTGAGCGCGGTGCCGCCGACGATGACCGCGGCAATCGCCTCGAGCTCCCACAGGAGCCCCGTGGTCGGCGACGCCGAGCCCAGGCGCGGCACATACAGCAGCGTGGCAATGCCCACGCACACGCCCAGCAGCACGTAGGTCAGGATCTTCACGCGGTCGACGTCCACCGCCGCATAGCGCGCGACCTGTTCGTTGGAGCCGATGGCCTGCACATAACGCCCATAGGCCGTGCGGTTCAATATGACGCCGCCGATGATCGCGACGATCACGAACACCCACACCGGCACCGGAATGCCAACGAGGCTTGCGTAGTACACCGGCGCGTAGAGGTCCGACAGGTCGTTGTCGAGCGTGAGCGCGCCGCCGTCGGCAAAGTACGTGAGGTAGGCGCGAAAGATGCCGAGCGTGCCCAGCGTGACGATGAAGGGCTCGATGCGCCCCTTGGTGATGAGCAGGCCGTGCGCCAGGCCGAACAGCGCGCCCAGCACCACCGCGAGCACCGCGCCCATCACCACCGCCATGAGCGGCGAACCCGAGGCCGGCCCGGCCCAGTTGATGAACATGATCACGCTGCCCGCGATGAGCGCCGCCATCGAGCCCACCGACAGGTCGATGCCGCCCGAGATGATCACGAAGCACATGCCCACCGCAATGATCCCGATGAAGGCCGTGCGCGTGAGCACGTTCATGGCGTTGTCGACGGTGGCAAAGTCGCTGTTCAGCAGCGTGCCGCCGATGCACAGCAGCACAAGGCCGATGACGGGGCCGAGGCCGTGCAGGCGCTCGGTCCAGCGCGGCTTGCTTTCGCTGCGGTGCTGCGCGGCTTCAGGCTGCGGCATGGGTGTCTGCTGTTCCGGTGGCATGAGCGATGAGCTCCTCTTCAGTCAGGTTGTCGGCGTTGAGCGTGGCGACGAGGCGCCCCGCGCGCATCACCGCCACGCGGTGGCACAGGCCGATGAGTTCCATCAGTTCCGACGAAACGACGATCACCGCGAGCCCTTCACGGGCGAGTCGCTGGATCAGGAAATAGATGTCGCGCTTGGCGCCGATGTCCACGCCGCGCGTGGGCTCGTCGAGCACCACCACCTTGGGCTTGGGCTGCAGCACCTTGGCGAGCGCGAGCTTCTGCTGGTTGCCGCCCGAGAGCGACGATGCGCGCACGTCGAGCGAGCCGGTGCGAATGCCGTAGTCCTTCACGGCCTCGGCCAGCGCGCCGCGTTCGGCATCGGGCTGGAGCCATGGGCGGGTGTAGCGCTCGAGCGCCATCAGCGTGAGGTTCTGGCGCAGCCCGAAGTTCACGTGCAGGCCCTTGCCCTTGCGGTCTTCGCTCAGGTAGGTGAGGCCGTGCTTTGCGGCGTCGCGCGGATTGCGCCAGCCCTTCTGGTCGGGCACCGCCTTGCCGAGCATCTCGACCTGGCCGCTGGCCGGCCGGAGTCCCAGCAGGCCTTCGAACAGTTCGGTGCGGCCCGCGCCGACCAGGCCCGCAAAGCCGAGGATCTCTCCGGGGCGCACTTCAAAGCCGACGTCGTTCGCCCAGCCGGGCACGCTGAAGTTGCGCACGCGCATGGCGGGCGCGTCGGCGGCCACCACCACATCGCGCGGCGGGTACAGGTCGGCCAATTCGCGGCCCACCATCAGGTTGGCCATCTGCTGGCGCGAGACCTCGGGCGTGGGCGCGCGGGCGACAAAACGGCCGTCGCGCATCACGATCACCTCGTCGGTCACCTGCTCGACTTCGTCGAGCTTGTGCGAGATGTAGACGATGGTCACGCCGTCGGCGCGCAGCTGCGCAATGAGCTTGAAGAGCCGCTCGGTCTCGCCGGGCGTGAGCGTGGCGGTCGGCTCGTCCATGATGAGCAGTCGCGCGCGCCGTGCGATGGCCTTGGCAATTTCGACGAGCTGCTTCTCGGCGACGATGAGCCGACGCACCTTGGTGCGCGGATCGACCTGCAGTCCGACGGCAGCGAGTGCTGCTGCGGCGTCACGCTCCATCGACGTGTCGTCGAGCAGCCAGCCCTTTTTCTTCTCGTGGCCGAGGAAGATGTTCTGCGCCACGCTCAGGTCTTCGGCGAGATTGAATTCCTGGTGAATCAGCACGATGCCCAGCGCCTCCGCATCGCGCGAGCTCGCGAAGTGCCGGGGCTCGCCGTTGATGCGCAGCGTGCCGCCGGTCGGCTGTTCGTAGCCCGAGAGAATCTTCATCAACGTGGACTTGCCCGCGCCGTTTTCGCCGAGCAGCCCGTAGACGCGGCCCGGCTGCAGCGCAAAGCTCACGCCGTGCAGCACCTGCACGGGGCCGAAGGCCTTCACCACATCGGCAAACTCGACTGCAACGCTTCCCTTGGTTTCTGCTGCGGTCATGGCGCCACTCCGCGGACTTTCAACGTTTCGTGCATCGCGAGCACGCCGGCGCCGATCAGCCCGCCCTGCACGCCCAGCGGCGTGTACTGGATCTCCAGGTGCCGGGTCGAGAGCGCGAGCGAGCGCTGGTAGACGCTCTGCCGCACGGCCGCCAGAAACAGCGGCCCGATGCGCGTGATGCCGCCGCCGATGAACACGTGCGACGGATTGAAGAAATTCACCACCGACGCCAGCATCTGGCCGATGAGGTTGCCGGCGTTCTGGATGATGCCGTTGGCCGCCGTGTCGCCCGCGCGGCTCGCCTGGCCGACGTCGACGGCCTCGATGCGGCCATGCACCCGCAGGCATTCGGCGAGCATGGCGCTTTCGCCGGCTTCGGCCGCCTGCACGGCCATGCGCGTGATCGCCGGCCCCGCCGCCATGGCTTCCACGCAGCCCACATTGCCGCAGTGGCAGCGCGGGCCTTCCTGGTCGACGCAGATGTGGCCCACGTCGCCGGCCGAGCCGGCGGCGCCGCGGTAGACCTCGCCGTGGCAGACGATGCCGCAGCCGATACCGGTGCCGATCTTGATCACCAGAAAGTTGTTGAGCGAGCGCTTGAGCCGCCAGAGCTCGCCGAGCGCCATCAGGTTCACGTCGTTGTCGACGAAGACGGGCGCCGCGTAGTCCTCGCGCAGATAGTCGCGGATCGAGAAGCTGTCCCATGCGGGCATCAGCGGCGGGTTCACGAGTTGCCCAATCTCGAAGTTGACGGGGCCTGGCACACCGATGCCAATGCCGAGCACGTTCCTGGCGCTGCTGTTGCAGCGTGCGAGCAGCTCGCGCATCAGCACGCGCACGCGGGCCAGTACCACGGCGGGGCCTTCGCGCACGTCGGCGGGTTCGTCATGCTGAGCAAGCACGGTGAGGTCCGGGCGCAGCACCGCAACGTCGAGGCTGGTGGCGCCAATGTCGATGCCGACCAGCACGCCCAGGCCGGCATGCAGCTGCAGGTTTTCGGCACGCCGCCCGCCGGATGAGCGCTGGAGACCAGCTTCGGCCAGGAGGCCTTGTTCGACGAGGCCCGCAATCAGCGCATTCGCCTTGCTCTTGGAGAAGCCGAGCTGTTCGGCCATGGCATGGCGCGAGCCGCCGGCCGACCAGAAGGTGGTCTCCAGCAACCGCATTTCGTCCGCAGTGATGCCGCTCCAGCGTGTCACGCGTTGTTGTCTCCGTCTTTGTTGCCTGCTGCCCCAAGGCTCGCCGCAGGTGAATGAACGCGAATACTAGAGGCAGGTCTTCAGCCGGACAAGGCTGAACTTCGACCAAATTCAGATCGAAGACATCGGGAGGTCGAACTTTGCGGACGAAAAAAAGCCGCCCGGAGGCGGCGTTCTTCTGGCGGAGCCCTGTGGGGGCTACCGCGGTATTTACTTCTTCTGGCGGTACTTGCGAAGCGCCGCGATCTGGGCAGCCATGACGGCGAGTTCGGATTGCGCCATGGCAATGTCGATGTCGCTCTTGGCATTCTTGAGCGCTTCCTCGGCGGCGGCCTTGGCCTGGTTGGCCTTTTCGTCGTCGAGGTCCTTGCCGCGAATGGCGGTGTCGGACAGCACGGTGACGGTGTCGGGCTGCACTTCGAGAATGCCGCCAGCCACGAAGACGAACTCTTCGCCGCCGTCGGCCGTTTCGATGCGCACTGCCCCCGGGCGGATGCGCGTGATCAGCGGCGTGTGGCGCGGATAGATGCCGAGCTCGCCGGCTTCACCGGGCAGCGCGACGAACTTGGCCTCGCCCGAGAAGATCGACTCTTCTGCGGAGACCACGTCGACGTGAATGGTGTTTGCCATCTTTTTTCCTTTGCCGTTCTATGGAGAACTTCGGAAAGCAAGCAGTCGGCCGGCTGGTGAGGCGCCGCGCGCAGCCGTACAGAAGTACGGCGAGCACGGCAACGAAGCCAGACGGTCGAATGCGCCGCTTTACGCGACCTTCTTGGCCTTCTCGAAAGCCTCGTCGATCGTACCGACCATGTAGAACGCTTGTTCCGGCAGGTGGTCGGCTTCGCCGTTCACGATCATCTTGAAGCCGCGGATGGTTTCGGCCAGCGGCACGTACTTGCCAGGCGAGCCCGTGAACACTTCGGCCACGTGGAACGGCTGCGACAGGAAGCGCTGGATCTTGCGGGCGCGGGCCACGGCAAGCTTGTCTTCCGGTGCGAGTTCGTCCATGCCCAGAATTGCGATGATGTCGCGCAGTTCCTTGTAGCGCTGCAGCGTGCCTTGCACGGCGCGGGCCACGTTGTAGTGCTCTTCGCCGACCACGTTCGGGTCGAGCTGGCGCGAGGTCGAGTCGAGCGGGTCCACAGCGGGGTAAATACCGAGCGAAGCGATGTCGCGCGACAGCACCACGGTGGAGTCCAGGTGGGCGAAGGTGGTGGCGGGCGACGGGTCGGTCAAGTCGTCGGCTGGCACGTACACGGCCTGGATCGAGGTGATCGAGCCAACCTTGGTCGAGGTAATGCGCTCTTGCAGGCGGCCCATTTCTTCGGCCAGCGTCGGCTGGTAGCCCACGGCGGACGGCATGCGGCCCAGCAGTGCCGACACTTCGGTACCGGCCAGCGTGTAGCGGTAGATGTTGTCCACGAAGAACAGCACGTCGCGGCCTTCGTCGCGGAACGACTCGGCAATGGTCAGGCCGGTCAGGGCCACGCGCAGGCGGTTGCCCGGGGGTTCGTTCATCTGGCCGTAGACCATGGCCACCTTCGAGTCCTCGAGCTTCTCGAGGTTCACGACGCCGGAGTCGGCCATCTCGTGATAGAAGTCGTTGCCTTCGCGGGTGCGTTCACCCACACCGGCGAACACCGACAGACCCGAGTGAGCCTTGGCGATGTTGTTGATGAGTTCCATCATGTTCACGGTCTTGCCCACGCCGGCGCCGCCGAACAGGCCCACCTTGCCGCCCTTGGCGAACGGGCAAACCAGGTCGATCACCTTGATGCCGGTTTCCAGCAGGTCTTGCGAGGGCGACAGTTCGTCGTATGCGGGTGCCTTGCGGTGGATCGAAGCGGTGAGCTCCTGGCCGACCGGGCCGCGCTCGTCGATGGGCGCGCCAAGCACGTCCATGATGCGGCCCAGCGTGGCCTTGCCGACCGGCACGGTGATGGGCGCGCCCGTGTTGGTCACGATCAGGCCGCGGCGCAGGCCGTCGGACGAGCCGAGTGCAATGGTGCGCACCACGCCGTCGCCGAGCTGCTGCTGGACTTCGAGGGTCAGCGCGCTGCCTTCGAACTTCAAAGCGTCATAGACCTTCGGCATCTGGTCGCGCGGGAACTCCACGTCGACCACAGCGCCGATACATTGAACGATCTTGCCTTGCACTGCGTTTGCTTGAGCCATGTGTGCTCCGATAAAAATTGTTTGTAGGGGGACGACCGTGAAACTGGCTTACACGCCCGCGGCTGCCGCCGCGCCCGAGACGATCTCGGAGAGTTCCTTGGTGATGCCGGCCTGACGGGTCTTGTTGTAGACCAGCTTGAGCTCGCTGATCACATTGCCGGCGTTGTCGGTTGCAGCCTTCATCGCAACCATGCGGGCCGAGTGCTCGGACGCCATGTTCTCGGCCACGGCCTGGTAGACCAGCGACTCCACATAGCGCACCAGCAGCTCATCGATCACGCTTTCAGGATCGGGCTCGTAGATGTAGTCCCACGAGTGCTGGCCCTCTCCGACCTGCAGCGATTCGGCCGCGAGCGGAAGCAGGGGCTCGACGATCGGCTCTTGCTTGATGGTGTTGATGAACTTCGTGTAGCACAGGTACACCGCGGACAGCTTGCCTTCGGCATAGGCGTCGAGCAGCGTCTTGACCGGGCCGATGAGCTTGTCCAGGTGAGGCGTGTCGCCCAGATGGGTGACGTGCGCGACCACGCGGGCGCCGATGCGGTTCAGAAAGCCCAGGCCCTTGCTGCCGATGGCCACCGACTCGATGGCCGTGCCGGCCGCCTGCGCTTCGCGCAGCTTGGTGGTCACGGCGCGCAGCAGGTTGGTGTTCAAGCCGCCGCACAAACCTTTGTCGCTCGTCACGATGATGAAGCCGATGGCCTTCGCCTCGTTCGTCTTCATGAACGCGTGAACGTATTCGGGGTTTGCACGGCCCAGGTTGGCCGCGATGTTGCGAATCTTCTCGCTGTAGGGGCGCGCGGCGCGCATGCGCTCCTGCGCCTTGCGCATCTTGGAGACCGAGACCATTTCCATGGCCTTGGTGATCTTCTTGGTGTTTTCCACCGATTTGATCTTGCCGCGGATTTCCTTACCAGCTGCCATGGGGGCTCCTTGTCAGGTCGATCAGGCGAACGACTTCTTGAACGCGGTGATCGCGCTCGTCAGTTCGGCCTCGGCGTCCTTGTCGAGCGCCTTGGCTTGCTCGATCTTGTCGAGCAGGGGGCCGTGGCTGGTCTTCAGGAACTGGTGCAGGCCGTGCTCGAAGGACAGAACCTTCTTGATGTCCAGGTCGTCCATGAAACCCTTGTTCACGGCAAACAGCGTGGCACCCATCAGCGAGATCGGCAGCGGGCTGTACTGGGCCTGCTTCAGCAGTTCGGTCACGCGGGCACCGCGGTCGAGCTGCTTGCGGGTGGCTTCGTCCAGGTCGGAGGCGAACTGCGCGAACGCAGCCAGCTCGCGGTACTGCGCGAGGTCGGTACGGATACCGCCCGACAGGCCCTTGATGATCTTGGTCTGGGCCGCCGAACCCACGCGCGACACCGAGATACCGGCGTTGATGGCGGGGCGGATACCTGCGTTGAACAGGTTGGTTTCCAGGAAGATCTGGCCGTCGGTGATCGAGATCACGTTGGTCGGCACGAAAGCGGACACGTCGCCGGCTTGCGTTTCGATGATCGGCAACGCGGTGAGCGAGCCGGTCTTGCCCTTGACTTCACCCTTGGTGAAGGCTTCCACGTAGTCGGCGTTGACGCGCGCGGCGCGCTCGAGCAGACGGCTGTGGAGATAGAACACGTCGCCGGGGTAGGCTTCGCGGCCTGGCGGGCGGCGCAGCAGCAGCGACACCTGGCGGTACGCAACGGCTTGCTTGGAGAGGTCGTCATAGACGATCAGCGCGTCCTGGCCGCGATCGCGGAAGTACTCGCCCATGGTGCAGCCCGAGTAGGCCGACACGTATTGCATGGCTGCCGATTCGGAGGCCGATGCGGCCACCACGATCGTGTAGTCCATGGCGCCCACTTGCTCGAGCGCGCGCACCACGTTCTTGATCGACGAAGCCTTCTGGCCGATCGCGACGTAGATGCAGGTCACGCCCTGGCCCTTCTGGGCAATGATCGCGTCGATGGCCACGGCCGTCTTGCCGGTCTGGCGGTCGCCGATGATCAGCTCGCGCTGGCCGCGGCCGATCGGCACCATCGAGTCGATGGACTTCAGGCCGGTTTGCAGGGGCTGGTCGACCGACTTGCGGGCGATCACGCCCGGGGCGACCTTTTCGATCACGTCGGTCATCTTGGCGTTGATCGGACCCTTGCCGTCGATCGGCTGGCCCAGTGCGTTCACCACGCGGCCGATGAGCTCGGGGCCGACCGGCACTTCCAGGATGCGGCCGGTGCACTTGACCGTGTCGCCTTCGGAGATGTGCTCGTATTCGCCCAAGATCACGGCGCCGACCGAGTCGCGCTCGAGGTTCAGCGCCAGGCCGAACGACGGCGTGCCGTCAGCGCTCGGCGGGAATTCGAGCATTTCGCCTTGCATCGCGTCGGACAGGCCGTGCACGCGCACGATGCCGTCGGTCACCGAAACCACGGTGCCTTCATTGCGGATGTTGGCACTGACGCCGAGACCCTCGATGCGGCTCTTGATCAGTTCGGAAATTTCTGCGGGATTGAGTTGCATGACTCTTTCCTTCTTTCTGTAAATGGGGCCAACTGGCTGCCGGCCGCCGTCAGGCGGTCAGCGCCGCTTTCATTTGTTCGAGGCGCGCCCTGACCGAGGTGTCGAGCACTTCGTCGCCAACCACGGCACGGATGCCGCCGATGAGCGAGGGGTCGAGTTCGACCCGCGTCGTGAGCTTGCGCGCAAAGCGCCGCTCCAGCGCCGCGCCAACCTCTTGCAGCGCCGCGTCGTCGATCGGAAAAGCGCTGTAGATCACGGCATCGGCAGCCCCGCTGCGCGCATTGCACAAGGCACGGAACTGGATTGCCACTTCGGGCAATGCAGCCAACCGTCCGTTGTCGATGACGGCGCGCAGAAAGTTCTTGCCCGCATCGGGCAAGGGCTGCTTCGAAAGCCCGGCGATCAGCTCGAACACCTGCTCGGGCGGCACCTTCGGGTTGGCCGCGAACTCCAGGAGCTGCGGGTTGCCGGCGACGGACGCCAGCTGGTCGAGCCAGCCTGCCGTGCCTTCGAGGTCGCCGGAGCACGCCTTGAACAGCGCCTCGGCGTAGGGACGGGCAATGGTCGCGAGTTCGGCCATGTCGTCCTCAGAGCTCGGTCTTCAGGCGGCTGAGCAAGTCGGCATGAACGCCGGCGTTGACTTCCTTGCGGAGAATCTGCTCGGCACCCTTGACGGCCAGTGCGGCCACCTGCTCGCGCAGCGCCTCACGCGCACGCACGGACTGCTGGTTGGCCTCTTCGCGCGCGGCGGCCACGATCTTGTTGGCCTCCTCGGTTGCGCGGCTCTTGGCCTCTTCGATGATCTGCTGGGCACGGCGCTCGGCATCGGCCAGGCGATTGGTGGTCTCGTTACGAGACGCCACCAGTTCCTGCTCGACACGCTGGTTGGCGGAGGCCAGTTCGGCCTTGGCCTTCTCGGCGGCCGCCAGGCCCGCAGCGATCTTTTGTGCTCGTTCGTCCAAGGCCTTCGCGATCGGCGGCCACACGAATTTCATCGTGAACAGCACAAGCAGCAGGAAGACGATGGCCTGAACGAACAGGGTCGCGTTGATACTCACGGCAACACCTTTCTGGAGTGGCGTTGAACGGAAATTACTTCGGCAGAGCGGCGATGAACGGGTTGGCGAAAGCGAACAGCAGGGCAATTGCCACGCCGATCAGGAACGCAGCGTCGATCAGACCGGCCAAGATGAACATCTTGGTTTGCAGTTCGTTCATGAGTTCAGGTTGACGAGCCGACGACTCGAGGAACTTGCCGCCCATCAGTGCAATACCGATGGAAGCACCGATCGCGCCGAGACCGACGATCAAACCACAAGCCAGAGCGACGAGACCGAGAACGTTTTCCATGATGACTCCTTAATACAGATTGAAAGCAAACGAAAAGAAAAAAGAAAACTCAATGCGCTTCATGAGCCTGGCCGAGATAGATCAAGGTCAGCATCATGAAAATGAATGCCTGAAGCGTGATCACCAGGATGTGGAAGATCGCCCAGACGGTACCGGCAATGACGTGCCCGATGGGCAGCATCACTCCCGAGAACGAAGCCGCCATCGCACCACCCATGAGCGCGATCAGCATGAAAACGAGCTCACCCGCATACATGTTGCCGAACAACCGCATGCCGTGCGAGACGGTCTTGGCCAGGTATTCGATGACTTGCATCAGCAGGTTGATCGGCCAGAGCACCGGGTGCGCACCGAAAGGCGCAGTGATGAGCTCGTGACCCCAGCCGCCCAGGCCCTTGATCTTGATGCTGTAGAACAGGCACAGCAGCAGCACCGAGGTCGACAGGCCCAGCGTGGTGGACAGGTCGGCCGTGGGAACGACGCGCATGTAGGCGTGGTGCGGATCGTGTCCGGCTGCCTCGAAGACCTTGGCCCACAGCGAGGGCAGCAGGTCGACCGGCAGCATGTCCATGGCATTCAAGAGGAAGATCCAGACGAACACGGTGAGCGCCAGAGGCGCAATGAACTTGCGGCTTTTTGCGTTGTGGATGTTCGACTTGGCCTGGTTGTCGACCATTTCGACGAGCATTTCGACCGCGGCCTGGAACCGGCCGGGTACGCCCGGCGTGGCCTTGCGCGCAGCCAGCCACAGCACGAAGCAGCCCAGCGCACCGACGATCAGCGCATAGAGCACCGAGTCGAGGTTGATGACATTGAAGTCGACGATGGCCTTCTGGACCACGGGATTGAGGCTCCAGTCAACTTGCCAGTGCTGGAGGTGGTGAACGATGTATTCACTCGCGGTCGGGGCGTGTCCTTCGGCGGCCATCTTTCAGCGTCTCTTTTTTAAACAGTCAAATCCGGTTCAACAATCCGGGCCGCACCAGCAGGGCCACCCAGTACATTTTCATGGCGACCACCACGCCGGCCAACAAGGCCAGCCAACTGATGCCCTCGATCAGCCACGGTGCCGCCGCCAGCAAGGCAACGGTCAACGCGATCTTGATCAACTCCCACACAAAAAACCGCAGCATGACAGCAGATTGCGACACGGCACCCCGTGCCCGCCGCACACCCCGCACGAACAACGCCGCCGGGATCGCTACCGCCATGGCTCCGTAAAACGCCGACACCGCGGCACCCGGCCGCTGAGTCCACATCCATGCCACTCCGGCCACAAGAATTCCCATGGCCACCTGGGCCCCAATCACCCACCAGGGCGACATTTCGGGATTTTTCTCGCGAAGCCGCTGGGCCTCTTCGGCGGTCAGCGGCTTGAAGTCGGAGACTTCAGCATCGATCTCGGAGACAGGAGCGCTGGTTGTCATTGGAATGCCGCTCGCGTTGTCAGCCGTGAATTTAACAAAGCCATTGATTATAAGTAGAAACCCAGCCTGCCCGGCCACCTGAACTGTCACGTTTGCAAAACGAGGCCTCGTTGGCTGACCGGAACCCGACCTGGCGCACACAACCATAATTCCCGCATGCACCCTCTTACTGCCGCTCTCCCCACCACGCTCTGCTACCTCGACGGCGAGTTCACCGCCCTTCGGGATGCGAAGATCAGCGTTCTCGACCGTGGCTTCATTTTCGGCGACGGCATCTATGAAGTCGTCCCTGTCTACGGCGGCCAGCCTTTCTGCTTCGAAGAACACATGGCGCGGCTCGATCGCTCGCTGGCCGAGCTTCAGATTGCCAATCCGCTCACGCTCGCCCAATGGCGCGACATCGTGATGCGACTGGCCGAACCCGGCGGCGATGCGCCCCAGGCCGTGTACTTTCAGATTACCCGCGGTGTGGCGCCGCGCGATCATGCCATGACCAAGGGCGTGCGCCCGACGGTGTTCGTGATGGTGAATCCGCTGCCGCCGATGTCCGACGCCGTGCGCGCCAAGGGCGTGGCCTGCGTGACCGCGGCCGACTTTCGCTGGGAGAAGGCGCACATCAAGAGCACCAGCCTGCTGGGCGCGGTGCTGGCGCGGCAGATCAGCGTGGAAGCCGGTGCGGCCGAAACCGTCATGTTCAGGGGCGAATGGCTGAGCGAAGCCTCGTCGAGCAACGTGTGGATCGTCAAGGACGGCCAACTCATCGGTCCGCCCAAGGACAACCTGGTGCTGACCGGCATCCGCTACGGCCTGCTGGAGCGCCTGTGCGCCGAGCGCGGCATTCCATTTGCCCTGCGCCGCGTTTCGCGCGACGAAGTGTTCGGCGCCGATGAGTTGCTGCTCTCGTCGGCCAGCAAGGAAGTGCTGCCGGTGGTGACGCTCGACGGCCAGGCCATTGGGAATGGCCGGCCCGGCCCCATCTACCAAGCCTTGTACGCGGCTTACCAAGAGGCCAAGCAGCGCAACGCAGAGAAGCCACAGAAACAAGGAGTGACCCCCGCATGACCGACAGCACCACCGACACGAGCACTCCGATTCCCGATCCGCGCAAGGAGTCGCTGATCGAGTACCCCTCGCAGTTCCCGATCAAGGTCATGGGCGTCAAGGCCGACGGCTTCGTGCATGCCATCACGCAGATTGCGGAACGCTTCGATCCGACCTTCGACGCCACCACGGTCGAGCTGCGCGACAGCAAGGCGGGCAACTACCTGGGCGTGACGATCACCGTGACCGCCACCAGCCGCGAGCAGCTCGACGACCTGTATCGCGCGCTGTCGACGCATCCGTCGGTCAAGGTCGTCCTCTGACACCAAGGCGCTGATGACGGTCGCAGAACACGCACCCGCCACCGCCATTGCCGCGCAATGGCTGGGTCGCGTCGGCTATGCCGAGACCTTCGAGGCAATGAAGCGGTTCACGCTCGAGCGCGAGGCTGAAACGCCCGATGCGCTATGGATGTGCGAGCACGCGCCCGTGTTCACGCAAGGCATCGCAGGCAAGCAGGACCACATCCTGAACCCAGGCGACATTCCGGTGGTGCAGACCGACAGGGGCGGGCAGGTCACCTTCCACGGCCCGGGCCAGGTGGTGGGCTACCCGCTCATCGACCTGCGCCGCGCGGGCTACTTCGTGAAGGAATACGTCTACCGCATCGAGGAATCGGTGCTGCGCACGCTGGCGCATTTCGGCGTGACGGGGCACCGCGTGGCGGGCGCGCCGGGCATCTACGTGCGGCTGGACGACCCGTTCTCCCATGCCGCGCTGACCGGCCCGCTGCCCGCGGCCGACCCGTTTCGGGGCCTGGGCAAGATCGCGGCGCTGGGCATCAAGGTGAGCCGCCACGCCACCTACCACGGCGTGGCGCTCAACGTTGAAATGGACCTCGAACCCTTCTCGCGAATCAACCCTTGCGGCTACGCAGGGTTGCAAACGGTCGATCTTTCTACAATCGGGGTCCAAACCACATGGGAAGACGCTGCCCGGGTCCTGAGCCAGAAGCTCACCACCTATCTGGCGCCCTAGCAATCCAATGAGCACCACCGAAGTCGTCCGCGACGCGCAAAGCGCCGAAAACTACAACCCGCTGGCCAAGCAGAAGGCCGCGGCCAAGCTCTCGCGCATCCCCGTCAAGGTGGTTCAGGGCGAAGTGCTCAAGAAGCCCGAGTGGATTCGCGTGAAGGCCGGCAGCCCCACCACGCGGTTCTACGAAATCAAGCAGATCCTGCGCGAAAGCAACCTGCACACGGTCTGCGAAGAAGCCTCGTGCCCGAACATCGGCGAATGCTTCGGCAACGGCACGGCCACCTTCATGATCATGGGCGACAAGTGCACGCGCCGCTGCCCGTTCTGCGACGTGGGCCACGGCCGCCCCGACCCGCTCGACAAGGACGAGCCGCTCAACCTTGCCAAGACCATCGCCAAGCTGCGCCTGAAGTACGTGGTGATCACCAGCGTCGACCGCGACGACCTGCGCGACGGCGGCAGCCAGCATTTCGTCGATTGCATCAAGAACATTCGCGAGCTCTCGCCGATGACGCAAATCGAGATCCTCGTGCCCGACTTCCGCGGCCGCGACGATCGCGCGCTCGAGATCTTGAAGGCCGCGCCGCCGGACGTGATGAACCATAACCTCGAGACCGCGCCGCGCCTTTATAAAGAAGCGCGCCCCGGCAGCGACTACCAGTTCAGCCTGAACCTGCTCAAGAAGTTCAAGGCGCTGCACCCCGATGTGCCGACCAAGAGCGGCATCATGGTGGGCCTGGGCGAAACCGACGAAGAGATCCTGCAGGTGATGCGCGACATGCGCGCCCACGACATCGACATGCTGACCATCGGCCAGTACCTGTCGCCGTCGGGCTCGCACCTGCCGGTGCGCCGCTACGTGCACCCGGACACCTTCAAGATGTTCGAGGAAGAGGCCTACAAGATGGGCTTCAGCCATGCGGCGGTTGGCGCGATGGTGCGCTCCAGCTACCACGCGGACCAGCAGGCCCACGCCGCCGGGGTTTAACAACTGATGCGGCCACGGCGGCAACCAGTCCGTCGCGTGCAGCTCACCCGGTCCGGCGCTTCTTCGCTATCCTGCCGTCTGGCCAAGACGAAGGATCGATTTTGCAAAAGCACCCCGCCATCCAAGCCGCGATGGAACGCGATTTCGGCGCCATTGCCGACCTGGTTCGCCTCCATGCGCAACACACGCCCGACCACCCCGCCCTGGCGGATGCCCATCACACGCTGAGCTACGGCGCGCTCGACGCACTGATGGACCGCATCGCGGCCAGCCTGCAGCAGGGCGGCCTCGAGCCCGGCGACGCCATCGCGGTTTGCGCGGCTTCGTCGGTGAACTACGCGGCGGTCTTCCTCGGTGCATTGCGCGCGGGTGTGGCGGTTGCGCCGCTCGCGCCCGGCTCCACGCCGGCCAGCCTGGCCCGAATGATCGAAGACGCGGACGCGCGCATTCTTTTCACCGACGCCGCGGCGGCCGAGGTTGTCGGCCCGGCCAAGGATGGCGGCATTCCGCGCGTGGCGCTCGACGGCTCCGCCGCCGGGCAAAGCCTGGAGAGCTGGCTGGCATCCGTGGGCGCACGGCCCACGGCGATCGAGACGCAGCCTTCCTGGCCCTTCAACATCATCTATTCCTCAGGCACCACCGGCGAGCCCAAGGGCATCGTGCAAGGCCACGGCATGCGCTGGGCCCATGTGCAGCGCGGTGCCAAGTACGAGTACGGCCCGGACACCGTCACGCTGCTGTCGACCCCGCTTTATTCGAACACCACGCTGGTGGTGTTCTTTCCCACCATCGCCTTCGGCGGCTGCGTGGTGCTGATGCCGAAGTTCGACGCGCTCGGCTATCTGCAGCTGGCCGAGCAGCGCCGCGTGACGCACACCATGCTGGTGCCGGTGCAGTACCAGCGGCTGATGGCGCATCCGCGCTTCGATGCGCACGACCTCTCGTCGTTCCGCTTCAAGTTCAGCACCAGCGCGCCCTTCAACGCCGCACTCAAGGCCGACGTGCTCAAGCGCTGGCCGGGCGGGCTGATCGAGTTCTACGGCATGACCGAGGGCGGCGGCACCTGCATCCTGGAGGCCCACCTCAACCCCGACAAGCTTCACACCGTGGGCCGCCCGGCCGAGGGCAGCGACATCCGGCTGATCGACGAAGACGGCCATGAAATCCCGCGCGGCAACACCGAGCTGGCCGGCGAGGTGGTGGGGCATTCGGCCGGCATGATGACCGGCTACCACCGCCAGCCCGCCAAGACACGCGAAGCCGAATGGTTCGACGACACCGGCAAGCGCTTCATCCGCACGGGCGACGTGGGCCGCTTCGATGCCGATGGCTTCCTGACGCTGTTCGATCGCAAGAAGGACATGATCATCAGCGGCGGTTTCAACATCTACCCGAGCGATCTCGAAACCGTGGTGCGCGGCCATGCGGCGGTGGCCGACGTGGCCGTGGTGGGCGTGCCTTCCGAGCAGTGGGGCGAGACGCCGGTGGCCTTCGTGGTGCGCCGCGAGGGTAACGACACCACCGAGGCCGCGCTGCTGCAATGGACCAACGACCAGCTCGGCAAGACGCAGCGCCTGGCGCGCCTGCATTTCATCGACGAGCTTCCGCGCAGCGCGATCGGCAAGGTGCTCAAGCGCGAGTTGCGTGACCTCGTCGGCCGCTGAAGCCAAGGCCGCGCCGCCGGTAGAACAGGGCGGCGGCAACGGCCTGCTGTGGGTGCTGGTCGCCGTGGCGGTGGCGTTCGCCTTCATGCGCCCGCGCGCGCCCATGGACTGGCTGCGGCTGGTCGACTGGGAGACCGTGGGCGCGCTGGCGGGGCTGCTGGCCATTACACAGGGGGTGGAAAAAAGCGGCATGCTGCAGGCCACCGCGCAGCGCCTGCTCGCGCGCACGCACAACCAGCGCAGCCTTGCGTTGCTGCTGACCGCGAGCGCGGCCTTTCTCTCGGCGCTGGTGACCAACGACGTGAGCCTGTTCCTGCTGGTGCCGTTGACGCGGGTGCTCGCCAACCAGGCGCACCTGCCGCTCGCGCGGCTCGTGGTGCTGGAGGCGCTGGCGGTGAATGCGGGCTCGGCGCTCACGCCCATCGGCAATCCGCAGAACCTCTATCTCTGGCACCGTTCGGGCGAGAGCTTCTTCGCCTTCATGGCCATGATGGGGCCCACGGTGGCGGTGATGCTGTTCTGGCTCTTCGTGGCCGTGTGGCTGCTGGTGCCGCGCACACCTATTGCGCTCAAGCCCGAGGCCGAGGCCACGCCGGTGCAGCCGCGCCTGCTGGCATTGGCGGGCGTGCTGTTCGTCGGCTTCGTCGTCGCGCTCGACCGGCATTGGCTGCTGGCGGGCCTGGGCGCGGTGTTCGGCGTGTTCCTGGTCGCGTATCCGCGCGTGCTGCGCGGCATCGACTGGGCGCTGCTTGCGATCATCGCGCTGATGTTCGTGGACCTGCGCCAGCTGGCCGAACTGCCCGCCGTGGTGGCCCTGCTGAACCATTGGCCGATTACCGAGGGGTGGCGCGCCTACCTTGCCGCCATTGCCGCTTCGCAGCTCATCAGCAACGTGCCGGCGGCCATCCTGCTCGACGGCCATGTGCGCGATCTGCCGGCACTCGCCGCCGGGGTGAGCGTGGGCGGCTTCGGCTGCGTGCTGGGTTCGCTGGCCAACCTGATCGCGCTGCGGCTCGCCCGGGTGCCGCATGGCCTGCGCGAGTTTCACCGCATCAGCATTCCGTTCCTGCTGGTGTGCGCGGCTTCTGCGCTGCTGCTGCGGCTGGGGTGACAGCTGCAGTGCGCGGAACGACAATCCGACGGCCCATGCAAACGCCCGCAACACGCTTCCACGCAGAACCGGGCAACCTTTCGCTGCGCGACTACGGAGACTCGCGCGGCAGCCACGCGCATGACCATTTCCAGGTGCTGATCGGCCTGGCGGGCGTGCTCGACCTCGAAGTGGAAGGCCGCGGAGCGCGCGTCGGCGCCGGCGAGTCGCACGTGGTGGTGCCCGGTGACCGGCACGACTTCGAATCCCGCGGCGGCAGCCAGTGCCTCATTCTGGATACCCACCAGCCACAGTGGGCGCGCTGCGCAGGGCGCCCACCGGTGGATGCGTCGCGGCTGCATGCCTTGGCAAAGTACCTCGCGCAATGTGCGCAGCATCCGCACGCGTCCGCCTTGGCCCTGCAGCACGGCCCTGCGCTGCTGCTGGAAGCTTGGGGAGCGGCAGCGCCGGCCCACGGTCGCGGCCGCGCCATCGACTGGACCGCGCTCGCGGCCTGGGCCCGTGCTCGCTGGCATGAGCCGCTGGGCGTCGCCGATCTCGCACGCGTGGCGTGCCTGAGTCCGAGCCAGTTCGCGCAGCGCTGCCGCGACGAGCAAGGCATGAGCGCGATGCACTGGCTGCGCGCGATGCGGCTCGCGCATGCGCGCGAACTGCGGCTGGCCGGCGTGGGCGTGGCCGAAACGGCGCGCCGCACGGGCTACCGCTCGCCCTCCGCGCTCACCGCGGCATTGCGCAGGCTTGGCAGCTTCTAAGCCGCACCGAAGATCGTCGCCGCGCGACGATGCACCGGCGCTGCGCGACGACCGCGCCGCTTAAGCTCGGAGCGATGTCTCCCACGCTCCTCGCCCTGATCGCCATCGCGCTTTGGGCCACGCTCGCTTCGCTGGGCACGGCGCTTTCGCACCTGCCGCCCTTCCTGCTCACAGGCCTTGCTCTGATCATCGGCAGCATTCCGAGCTGGCCGCTGGTGCTGCGCGACCGCAACGCCTGGCGCGTGCCGCCGCGCACGCTGGCGCTGGGCATCTATGGCCTGTTCGGCTTTCACTTCCTGCTGTTCATCGCGTTGCGGCATGCCCCGCCGGTCGAAGCCAATCTGGTGAACTACCTGTGGCCGCTCTTCATGGTGGTGCTCGCGCCGGTGCTGCTGCCAGGCATGTCGCTGCGGCCGCTGCATGTGGTGGCCGCCTTGCTGGGCTTCGCGGGCGCCGCCATTGCGATTCTCGGCGCCCGCGAAGGCGCCGCTTCCACCTCGGGCGCCGCGGGGCAGTACTGGGGCTTTCTGCCGGCGCTGGGCTCGGCTTTCATCTGGGCCAGCTATTCGCTGTGGACGAAGCGCGTGTCCGCGTTTCCGACCTCGGCCATCGGCCTGTTCGGCCTGGTCTCGGGCGTGCTGTCGCTGGCTTGCCACGCGCTGCTCGAAGCCTCGGTCGTGCTCTCCGCCAAGGACTGGCTGCTGGTCGCGCTGTGCGGCCTGGGCCCGCTCGGTGCGGCCTTCTTCGTCTGGGACATGGCGCTCAAGCGCGGGGATGCGCGGCAGATCGGCATCCTGAGCTACATCACGCCGCTGGGCTCCACCGCGCTGCTGCTGGCGGTGACGGGACGCCCGCTCACCTGGAGCATCGCGCTGGCCGCGGCGCTGATCATCTCGGCCGCCGTGATGGGCACACGCGCCCGCTGAATACGTCCGCGTCCGACGGATTGGCGCCGTTTTTATGGCTAGAGTGGAAGCTCCGGAAAAAAGGAGCCCACCCATGGACAACAAGAACAACAACGAAAATTTCGAGATCACCCCCAAGCTGGTGTTCGACCTGAACCTGGCGCTGTACCTCGACCTGGTGGCCGCGCTCCAAGGCGCGGGCGCCATCACCTACCGGCAAATGGCGGCCCGGGTGCTCAACATCAGCATGGACGCCCGCGCAGACGGCGAGACCGGTCTCTCGACGGTGCTCGAAGGCATTGCCAAGGGCTTTGCCGGGCACGGCGACGGCCTGTCGATCGAAACACTGAAGGCCGCCCGGGGCCTGCGCGAAGACGAGGCGATGGGCGACATTCCGATGCGGCCCAGCGAGCCCTGAGCTCTGCTCAGTCTTCCGCCACCTGCAGCACCAGCTTGCCGAAGTTCTCCCCGGCAAACAGCTTGTTGAGCGACTCGGGGAAGGTGTCGAGCCCCTTCACGACGTCTTCCTTGCTCTTCATGCGGCCGTCCTTCAGGTAGCCGGCGAGTTCCGCCACGGCAATGTGGAAGCGGTCGGCATAGTCGAACACCACAATGCCTTCCATGCGCGCGCGGTTCACCAGCAGGCTCAGGTAGTTCCTGGGGCCGGCGCCCGGCATGCTGTTGGCATTGTTGTACTGGCTGATGGCGCCGCAGATGATCACGCGGGCCTTGCGCGCGAGCCGCGCCAGCACCGCGTCGAGGATTTCTCCGCCCACGTTGTCGAAATAGATGTCGACGCCCTTCGGGCAATGCGTCTTGAGGCCTTCGCGCACCGCACCCGCGCCGGCCTTGTAGTCGATGCAGGCGTCGAAGCCGAGCTCTTTCACCACCCAGTCGCACTTGGCGGCACCGCCGGCAATGCCGACCACGCGGCAACCCTTGATCTTGGCCAATTGGCCCACCGTCTGCCCCACGGCGCCGGCCGCGCCGGAAACCACCACGGTTTCTCCCGGCTTGGGCTGGCCCACGTCCATCAGGCCGAAGTAGCCGGTCATGCCCGGCATGCCGAGCACGTTGAGCCATTGGGTGATGGTGCCGACATTCAGGTCGATCTTCACAAGGCCGTTGCGCTTGATCTGGTCCTGCGGAATGAGGATGTATTCCTGCACGCCAAGCGTGCCGTAGACCGCATCGCCCACCGCGAATTGCGGGTTCTTCGAGGCAACCACGCGGCCGACGCCCCCGGCGCGCATCACTTCGTCGATGGCCACGGGTGCGATGTAGCTCTTGGCGTCGTTGAGCCAGCCGCGCATGGCCGGGTCGAGGGACAGCGACAGCGTCTTGACCAGCACGCCGCCTTCGGCCGGCTCACCGACGGGTTCGGTCGTGAACTTCCAGTTCTCGCGCGTGGCCGCGCCTTCCGGGCGCTTGGCAAGGCGAACCTGGTGGTTGGTAAGTGAGCTGCTCATGGTGTCTCCTGGATTGACGGGGCGCTGGCACGGAGGCGCATCGTAGCGCCGCACTTCGCGCCACTTGGTAGCGCAGGCGACACCCCAAAAATGCGGCGAGCGAACTACAGCCTGACGACGATCCGCAGGCCCGGATGCGCGTTGCGCACGGTCAATGTGCCGCCATGCGCCTCGGCAATCAGCCGGCACAGGTACATGCCCAGCCCCACGCCGCCGGTGGCCCGCGCCCGCGCGCCGTCGGTGCGGTAGAAGGGCTCGGTGAGCCGCTCGACCTGTGCTTCGTCGACGCCAGGTCCGTAGTCCCGCACCTCGAGTTCCACGCCCTGCACCTTGCCGTCCACCACGGCCCGCAGCGACACGCACGGCGGCCGCGGCGCACCGGTGCTGTAGCGCAAGGCGTTGTCCAGCAGGTTGCGCACCAGCAGGCGAATGCGCATGCGGTCGATGGCATGCGGCGGCAGGCCTTCCGCCAGGTCGAGATGCACGTTCTGAGCGCCGGCCATTTCGGCCACGATTTCGCGCACCAGCACGGCCAGGTCGACCGGCTCGCGCTGCAGCGCCACATGCGGACTTGCGAGGCGCTCGCTTTCGAGCAGGTCGCTGATCAGGTCGCGCATCTCGTTCAGGTCGCGCAGCAGCGCCTCGCGCTCGGCCGCTCCTTCGGGCGTGGCCGGCAGCAGCTCGGCATTGAGCCGGGCGCGCGTGAGCGGCGACCGCAGTTCATGACTCAGCGCGAGCAACAGGCCGCGCTTGGCGTCGAGCATGGCCTGGATGTCGTCGGCCATGGTGTTGATGCGCTCCGCAAGGTCGCCAAGGTCGTCGTTCCGGCGCACGGGAATGGGCTGCGTGAACTCGCCGCGGCCGAAGCGCTGCGCGCCCTCGCGGATATCGATCAGTGGCCGCAACAGGCGGCTCACATAGGCATAGCCCAGCACCACAAGCAGCAGCAGCGCGCCGAGCGTGGCCCAGGCCACGGCACGCGGCGCGAGCTTCCAGAGCTTGGGCGCCCAGCCGAAGATCACGCGGTGGCCGTCGGCCGTGGGGCGGATGAACCACTTGTCGTTCCACGGCTCCTCGTCGCGGTCATGCATCCAGCCGCCGCGGCCGTTGCTGCCGCCGGGGTTGGAGTCCCAGTTGACCGTGGGCCCCACGATGCGGATGGTGATGGGCAGCCGGGCCACCAGCGCCTGCGCGCGCGCAATGTCGGGCGGCGTGCCGATCTCGGCGACGAGCCGGTCGGCATAGTCCACCAGCATCGGCTTGGCGGCCTCGGCCCATCCGGTGGAGAAGGATCTCTTCATGCCCCCCATGAACACCACGGCCATGACCAGCGCCAGCAGCACGAACATCATCACGAGCCGGATGCGCAGCGAGCGGCGCCAGCGGCGCTTGCCCTGCACCTTCTCGTGCCACTGCTCGTGCCATTGCCTACGCAGCTCGGCGCGGCGGCAAGTCATTTCGCGCCAGGCGTTGCGCAAGCCTCCCCGGCGAGCCCTCATGCGGGCTCGCTGCGCGCCACGGCCAGCGCATAGCCGGCGTTGCGAAGCGTCTTGATGCAGTCCAGCGGCTCGAGCTTCTTGCGCAGGCGGCTCACCACGATGTCGACCGCGCGCGTGTAGAGCTCGGCTTCGTGGCCGCGCAGGCGGTTGAGGATGTCGTCGCGGCTGAACACCTTGCCGGGCTCGGCCGCGAGCAGCGCGAGCAGTTCGAATTCGGTGCCGGTCAGCTCGACGCGCTCGCCATGGCGCAGCACCTGGCGCCGGTCGAGGTCGATCGACAGGCCGTCGAACACGCGGTGCTGCGTGCCGTTGCCGTTAGGCGCAGCAGGCGTCGTGCTGCGCTGGCGCCGCAGGATGGTCTGCACGCGCGCCACCAGTTCGCGCGGCTCGAAGGGCTTGGGCACGTAGTCGTCGGCGCCGAGCTCCAGGCCGACCACCCGGTCCATCACCTCGCCGCGCGCGGTGAGCATCACGATGGGAATGTCGTTTTCCTTGCGGATCTCGCGGCACAGCGCAAAGCCGTCCATCTCGGGAAGCATCACATCGAGGATCGCCGCGTCGTAGTGGCCGGCTCGCAGCATGGCCAAGCCTTCGCTCGGCCGGGCGGCACTTTCGAGCGTGCAGCCAAAGCGTGCGAAGTAGGTGGTCAGCGGCGCGGCGAGGTGTTCGTCGTCGTCGATCAGCAGGATGCGCGGCATGGCGGGATTGTGCCTCCTGGCGAACAATTGGCTGACGATCAGGCCGGCGGGCATCGCACCGCCGCTGTCGTCGTTTCTGTTTGCATTGCCAACGGTGGTGCGCGCCATCGTGCGTGCCTCACCACGGATCGGCCCGCCCGATGCGGCCCAGGTGCGTGGCGCCAAAGTCGGAGCCGTACTTGAGCCCGTAGCCGAGCGCCCGGTCCAGGCCGATGTGCGCGCACCAGATCAGGCCGCCGGCCACGGCCCAGGGCATTGCGGCCAGCACGCCGAGCACCAGCAATGCCACCGCGCCGGCGTACGAATGGGCCGCGTTGTAGAGCGCCGCGCCCGCGCGCGGGCCCGCAAGGTAGCCGAGCACCGCGAGGTCGGGCGCGAGCAGCAACAGCGCGAACATGCCCCAACCCACGCCGAACTGCGCATAGGCCGCCACCGCCGCGGCCAGCACGACCGCGCCTTCGAGCCGCAGCAGGGTGCGCACACCGCCCGAGACCGCTTGTTCGCGAGACAGCGTGGAACCGGCTTCGCCGGTCCACAGAGGCCGCCCCCTGGAAAGGGGCTGGCGAGGCGACACGAAGTGCGCGAAGCCCGGGGATGAATCGAGTTCAGCCACGATGGCCCCAGCGGCGGCCGCCGCGATCCATGAAGTCGCGCACCTTCTGCTGCTGCGCGGCGTTCAGGCTGTCGAAGAAATCAGCGGCGGCAGCGATGATTTCCGGACTGCCGTTGCGTACGGCCGTGGTCTTCT
The DNA here is from genome assembly GCF_037203865.1 of Variovorax sp. CCNWLW186. Classification (NCBI taxonomy): domain Bacteria; kingdom Pseudomonadati; phylum Pseudomonadota; class Betaproteobacteria; order Burkholderiales; family Comamonadaceae; genus Variovorax; species Variovorax sp. CCNWLW186. The sequence continues at coordinate 42,426 of NZ_JBBCBO010000028.1, forward strand.
CGTCGACGAGCCGCGCGGCACCGGCCTGGTCGAGCTTGTTGCCCGCAAACAGCGCCTTGAACTGCGAACGCGGATCGCCCGCACCGCCTGCGCCCCGCATGGCTTGGCGCTGCGCCTGCAGCTTCTCCGCCAGCACGGTGAGCTTCTGCTTTTGCGAAGCGTCGAGCTCCAGCTTGCTGCCGACACGCTCGACCATCTTGGTGCGGAACTCGGCGCTGTCGCCGCTGCCCCAGCCGTGCCGATGGCCGCCGCAGCCGGCAATGCTGCCAGCCACGACCGCAAGGCCGGCAAAACCGAAGAGAGTGCGTTTGATCCAGTGTTTCATGATGTTCCTTGCGGGCCCCAGGGATGCCCTGCGGCGGGGTCTTAAAGCTTGTTGCTGTTGCCGGCGGCTGCGGCACGGGCGTCGACCGGGTTCTGCAGCGTGGAGACGACCTTGCTGTTCACGCGCGAGCCCGAGGTCACGTTCTGGTCGGGCGCGGCGGCGGTGCGCATGGCTTCGAAGACAACGCCGGCGCGGTCCCTCGACGTAGCCATGGTCTCGGCGCCGCGCGAGCCGCGCACCACGTTCTGGTCGGGTGCCGAAGCCGTGCGCATGGCTTCGGCGTTGACTTCGGCGCGGCTCTTGGCCGAGGCGAGCGGCTGGACGCCTTCGTAGGTTTCCGCCTTGGCGCCGGCGGCGGCGAGCAAAGCGAACGAGCCGACGGTGACGATCTGGGTGAGGGAGAGAGCTTTCATGATCAGGCCTTTCTGTTGTGGAAGAGGAGACCTGATGGTGCTTGCCGCGGCGCGACAAGTCCTTTCACTGCCGTTTCGGCGTGTTTCGTTTTATTTCTCTTCGCCCCTGCCTTTGAGCGAATTGAAGCCGGAAGAACTAGTTTCCAGCGAGAACCGACGCCGGATCGTCCGACTCGAGCACGCTCTTGGCCCACGCTTCGAGCTTGCCGGTGTCGGCACGCAGCACTTCCTGCTTGACGGCGAGGATGCGCGAGGGATGCATCGAGAAGCTGCGCAAGCCAAGGCCGAGCAGCAGCCGCGTGAAGGCCACGTCGCCGGCCATTTCGCCGCACACGGCCACGCCCTTGCCCTGGCGGCGGCATTCGGCAATGGTGTCGGCCACGAGCTTCAGCACTGCCGGGTGGGCGGGGTCGTAGAGATGGGCCACGGCCTCGTCGGCGCGGTCGATGGCCAGCGTGTACTGGATCAGGTCGTTGGTGCCGATCGACAGGAAGTCGAAGTACTTCAGGAAGGTCTTGAGCGTGAGCGCGGCGGCCGGAATCTCGATCATGGCGCCGAGCTTCACTTTGCCGTACACGGCGCCCCGGTTGTCGAGCTCGGTGCGCGCAAACTCGATCAGCGAGAGCGTCTGGCGAATTTCGCTGGCATGCGCGAGCATGGGAATCAGCAGGTGGATTTCGCCGTGCGCCGCCGCACGCAGGATGGCGCGCAACTGCGTGAGGAACATCGCCGGATCGGCCAGGCTCCAGCGAATGGCGCGCAAGCCGAGCGCGGGGTTCAGGTGCTCCTGCTTGATGCCCGCCTTGCCGTCGAGCGGCTTGTCGGCGCCCACGTCGATGGTGCGAATGGTGACCGGCATACCCTGCATGCCCTCCACCGCGCGCTTGTAGGCCTGGTATTGCTCTTCTTCGTCGGGCAGCCGGGTCTGGCGCTGCGACTCGCGGCCCATGAACAGGAACTCGCTGCGAAACAGCCCGACGCCGACCGCACCGGCCTTCATGGCGCCGGCCGTGTCCTCGGGCATCTCGATGTTGGCGAGCAGCTCGACGCGCTGGCCGTCGAGGGTGACCGCGGGCTTGTGGCGCAGGCGCGCGAGCCGGCCGCGCTCGAGGTCGCCCTGGCGCTGCTTGAAGCCGTACTCTGCAAGAATGATGGGCGATGGGTCGACGATCACCACGCCGGCATCGCCGTCGATGATCACCCAGTCGTCCTGGCGCACCAGCTGGCTCGCGGTGCGCGCGCCCACCACGGCCGGAATGTCCATGCTGCGCGCGACGATGGCGGTGTGCGAGGTGCGCCCGCCCACGTCGGTCACGAAGCCTGCGAACACGCTCTTCTTGAACTGGAGCATGTCGGCCGGTGACAGGTCGTGCGCAATCAGCACCAGCGGCGCATCGATGCCGTCCCCCGCGGTCGGGTCATCGTCGTCCTCGGCGGCGGGGCGCTTGCGGCGCGGCGGGCTCGGCGCGAGCACCGCGGCCGTGCCCTTCATGCGGTGCAGCAGCCGCTCGACCACCTGTTCGAGGTCGGCCTTGCGCTCGCGCAGGTACTCATCCTCCATCTCGTCGAACTGGCGCGCGATGATCTCTAGCTGCGTGGTCAGCGCCCACTCGGCGTTGTAGAGGCGGTCGGTAATCCAGTGCTTCACGCCGCCGGTGAGCGCCTCGTCCTGCAGCAGCATCTGGTGCACTTCGAGCAGGGCCGCAAGCTCGTGCGGCGCGTCGTTCGGGCCCATCTGCGCGACGCTGGTCTGCAGCTTGGCGAGCTCGTCGGCCACCGCGTTGCGCGCCGTGCGGACACGATCGATCTCGGTCTCGATCTCTTCGGGCTTGATGAAGTAGTGGGCCACGTCGATGCGGCTCGACACCACCAGCACCGCGCGGCCGATGGCAATGCCACGGGCGACGGGAAGACCGTGGACTGCGAAGGTCATGGAAGCTGGCCGAAGGTTACCGGCCGCCGCCGGGCCGCCCCAAGACGGCCGAGCCCCTCAGGGGCAGCGGCGACGCGCAGTGTGGAGCGTGAGGGCCACATCGGCCGCCGCCGGGCCGCCCCAAGGCGGCCGAGCCCCCTCGGGGGGCAGCGACGACACGCAGTGCGGAGCGTGGGGGCCACATTCATTCGCCTTCGCCGAACTTGTCGTTCATCAGCTGAACGATGGCGTCCATCGCTTCTTCTTCCTGCTGGCCGTTCGTTTCGAGCTCGACGGTCGAGCCCAGCCCGGCGGCGAGCATCATCACGCCCATGATGCTCTTGGCATTGATGCGGCGGTCGCCGCGCGAGAGCCACACCTCGCAGGGAAAGCTGCCTGCGAGTTTGGTGAGCTTGGCGGATGCGCGTGCATGCAAGCCCAGCTTATTGCTGATGGTCACGGATTTCTTGATCACTGTGCTTTCTCTTCGCCTGGTTCTGGGGTGCGGCCACGGCCACCTGCATGACGCCGGCGGTGCCGCCCGCGATGGCGCGCTGCACCAGCGTATCGAGCGGCTCGTGGCGATAGGTTACCGCCCGCAGCAGCATCGGCAGGTTGACGCCCGCCACCAGCCGCGAGCGGACGCCGTCCACCAGCTTCTGGGCCACGTTGCAAGGGGTTGCGCCGAATACGTCGGCCAGCACCAGCACCTGCGAGCGAGGCGCGCTGAGCTGCTGTTCGAGCGTGATGCGGGCCGCGGCCAGCGTTTCTTCGGGCGACACGTTGGGCAGCACGTCGAGCGCAACCACGGCCTGCTCGCAATCGGGGAACACATGCAGCGCGCACCGCCGCAGCGCCTGCGCGAACGGTGAGTGGGCAATGATGAGAATGCTGTTCATGCGGGTCCGGGAACTACGCGCCGATTATGCGGGGGCGCCCAAAGGAAGTAGGTATACGACATAACGCAGCAGGCCAGGAAAACGGCCAAGGCCGCGCGGAAGGAGCCGACGGTGTCGAGCCCGGCGCGGGCAAACAGGTCGATCAGCAAGCCGATGCCCCACTGCACGACGAATACACCTGCGAAAACCACCAGGTTGTAGGCCGACAGCGCACGCCCCGCGAGGGCGGGAGGCAAGGCAAGGGCCACGGCGGGCTGGGCCAATGTGACCACCGTGGAAATGCACAGAAAGCAGATCCAGGCGACGGTGCCTGCGGCGGGGCCAGCTATCAAAACAAGAGCAAGTGCGAGCATCGCGAGCGGCATGCCCCAAGTCAAAAGCCGGGTCGCCGGAATGCCGCGGTGCGCGAGCCTTGGATTGGTCACGCCCCAGAGCCAGTAAGTGGCAAGCAGCGCGATGCTGATCCAGAACAGGGCGCCGGCCGCCTCTTGTGGCGTGTAGCCCGCCACACGGGTGAGCCAGGGCACCACCCAGAGCGTCTGCATGGCAACGAACCCGCCATAGTTGAAGAAGCCGACCGGCGCGAGCTTGCGGAAAAACGGGTCGCGCCACACGGCGGCGTATCCGCCTTGCGCCGGCTCACTCCCGTTGGCCCCCTCTTTGCGAGCATCGGCGGCGCTCTCGCCCTGCCATGCGGGCGCAGCCCAGGCAATCAGCGCCATCGACACCACGATGCCCGCCGCCAGCAGCCAGAACAGCGGCCGCCATCCCAGGAACGGCATCAGCCATTGCACCGGAAGCGTGGCGCCGACGAGGCCGAAAGAGCCCACCATCAGCATCCACGAGTTGCTGCGCAGCTGCATTGGCGGGGTCAGCCAGCGGCGGTAGCCGGTGAGCGGCGCCATCAGGCAGGCGCTCACGCCGACACCGGTCAGCACGCGTGCGGCGAGCAGCAGCGGGAAATTGGTCGCCGCGGAAAACAGCAGGCAGCCGATGACCGCGACGGCCAAGAAGCAGACGATCACGCGCTTCGGGCCGTGCCGGTCGAGCCAGGTGCCCATGGGAAGCTGCGTGAAGGCAAAACCCAGGAAGTAGCCGCCGGCCAGCAGGCCGAGATCGCGCGATTCGAGTTCGAACTCGGCGGTGAGCGTCGGCGAGAGCGTGGCGGTAATGGCACGCACCAGCGTCGAAAAGAAGTAGGCGACGGCAAAGGCCAGGAAAACGGTGGCAATCCGCCGCCGTCCGGCGAGCAGGCCGCCGTTCAGGGAACTCGCGGCGTTCACGGAAGACGCAGGCCGTCGAAGAAGGTTGCGGCCGCGTCGGGCGCGGTGGGCCGCCCGAGCACCGTGGCCTGGTAGAGCGAAACACGGCCGTCTTTTTGCGATTGGGCAAACCAGAGAACCTGGACGGGTGCGGCGCCCTGCTGCGGCGGCTGGGCGTCGAGCCTTACCGGTGCGGGCGACGCGGTGGCGCGTTTCAGCGTTGCCGGCGCTTCCGTCACCTGCGCATTGCCCAACTGGCTCCGGGTGGCCGCGCGCCATGCAGTGAGCCAGGTCTCGGCCTGCTCGGGACTGCCGGCGGATGCATGGGCAATGGCAAAGGTTGCGCCGCCCGCTTCGCAGCCCGCCATATCGACCTGGACGGACTCGGCGCCAAGGGGCAAGGCGCGATGGGCGCGATCTGGCTTGCAGGGCAGCAGCGCGACCAGACCGGCGTCGGCAATCGGCGTCTCGCGCCAGTTGAAGGTCGGGCTGCAGGCGGCAAGCGCAACGGCGGCGGTGGCCGCGAACAGCGCAGGCCAGGAGCGGAGAACGGGCGACGGCATCGGAGAGCGATTATCGAGCCGCTTGAGGCAGGCTCCAGCGCGATCGGCCCGGCGGAACTAAAATCGCGCCGCCCTCCTCTTTCAGTAGCCATGAAAAAATACATCGCCGCCGCAGCAGTCGTCCTTGCAATGGCCGCCGGCGTGGGCGTGTACTTCGGCTCCGGCGCCACGGCGGCGCCGGCATCGACCTTCGTGCTGCTCGACGGCAGCAAGAAGAGCACCGACGACCTGAAGGGCAAGGTCACCCTGGTCAACTTCTGGGCCACCAGTTGCGTGACCTGCGTGGCTGAAATGCCGAAGGTCATCGCGACCTACGACAAGTACAAGTCAAAGGGTTATGACACGCTGGCCGTGGCCATGAGCTACGACCCGCCGAGCTACGTCGTCAATTTTGCCGAAACGCGCAAGCTGCCGTTCAAGGTGGCCATCGACAACACCGGCAGCGTGGCGCAGGCCTGGGGGGACGTGAAGCTCACGCCCACCACCTACCTGGTCAACAAGAAGGGTGAAATCGTGAAGCGCTACGTGGGCGAGCCCGATTTCGCCGAGCTCCACAAGCTGATCGAGAAACTGCTCGCGGAGGCTTGAAGCTCACTGGTTGCGGAAGCTGTCGTGGCAGGCCTTGCAGCTGCCGGCGGTGGTGCCGAACTGGGCCTTGAGCGCGTCGATATTGCCGGCCTTGGCGGCGACAGCCAGTTTGCCGGTTTCGGCAACCATCTTGTCCTGGTGTTCCTTGAACTTGGCGGTTTCCTTCCAGACCTCGGGCTTGCTCTTGCCGCCCTCGGTGCCGGCGCCAAATGCGGCCCAAGGCAGCTTGGCCATTTCGGCCACGACGTCGGCATTGGCCGCTGCGGCCGCCGCGTCGAACGGAACACGCCCATTGGCCATGGCGCCGATGCGGCTGAAATGCTGGCCCATCACGAACAGCGCGCTCTGGCGGTACTTGATGGCGTCCTCAGGCTTGGCGAACTGGGCCGAGGCCGGCAGGGAAATCGCGGCGCAGACAGCGGCCAGCGCAAACGAAGCAAGTCGAATCATCGGGGGTCCTTGTAGTTGGTTCGGCACCGCCGACAGCGGCGCCGCGCCGAGTGTAGGGGCGGCCTTGCGGCCTGCATAGCAACAACCCGATGCATGCGGCGGCCCAGACTTTGCTAATCTGCGCCTTCCGCAGTTTTTGCGCACTTTTCCTCTTCGATGACCGACTCCTCCGTGGCCGCCATGCGTGCCGCAGCGCCTGACACCCCTGTGCGGGCGCGCATCTGGGATCTGCCAACGCGTGTTTTTCACTGGGCGTTGAGCGTTGCAGTCATCGGCCTGATCGCTACCGGGCTGGGCGGCGTCATGGAATGGCACTTCCGCCTGGGCTACGCGGTGCTTGCCCTGCTGCTGTTTCGCTTGCTGTGGGGCTTCGTGGGCGGACGCTGGTCGCGCTTTGCCTCGTTCTTCTACGGGCCGGGCTCCGTCGTCGCCTATCTGCGCGGGCGGGCTCATCCGGACCACGTGATCGGCCACACGCCGCTTGGCGCCCTGTCGGTATTTGCCGTTCTCGCGGTGCTGGCCCTTCAGGTTGCCACCGGGCTGGTGGCGGACGATGAAATTTCCGCGGCGGGCCCGCTCACGCGCTTTGTGTCAGGCGAGGTAGTGAGCCTTGCAACCGGCTGGCACAAGGGGCAGGGAAAAACGATCGTGATCGCGCTGGTCAGCCTGCATGTGCTGGCGGTGCTGTTCTATGTGCTGGTCAAGCGGCATCGACTGGTGCGGCCCATGGTTTCGGGCGACAAGCTGATCAGGCCGGCCGGCAGCCAAGTGGCGCCCAGCCGGGACGACGCCGCCTCCCGCGGACTCGCGCTGGTTCTGTTCGCGGTGTGCGCGGGCGTGGCGTACTGGGTTGCGTCGCTGCGCGTATGAGCTTTTCGGTTTCACGCCCTCTGCCGCTGGCCGACACGCCGGCCGTCGTGCTCCTCGCGCCCGACGAAGCCCATGAGCTCGATGCGGCACGCGCGATCTTTCGCGACTACGCGGCTTCGCTGGGCATCGACCTGTGCTTCCAGAATTTCGAAGAAGAAGTTGCCACGCTTCCGGGCGACTACGCGGAGCCGCGCGGTGCCCTGCTGCTGGCCTTGGTCGACGCGGCTCATATCAAGGAAGCGGCGGGACAACAGGCGCCCACCCTGATGCGTCCCAACGGAACGCTGGCGCACGTGGCCGGCTGCTGTGCCCTGCGCCCGCTCGACAATGCCGACTACGCAAATGCCGCCGAAATGAAGCGCCTGTTCGTGCGACCCGGCTTTCGCGGACTGGGTGTCGGCCGCCAGTTGGCCGAAGCCATCCTGGATGCGGCACGCGGCGCGGGTTATGCCTGCGTGCTGCTCGACACGCTGGACGACATGGAATCGGCCCGCGCGCTCTATGAAGACCTGGGCTTCGAGGAAGTGCCGCCCTACTATCACAACCCGATTGCGGGCGCGCACTACCTCAAGGTCGATCTCTAGCTAACTACTCAGCCGCGGGCTTGCGCCAGCAGCGTCTCGGCGTTGCTGACCTCGAACTTGCCCGGTGCCTCGACGTTGAGCGCCGCGACCTTGCCATCCTTCACGAGCATCGAATAACGGTTGCTGCGCAGGCCCATGCCGCGGGCGGTCAGGTCGAGCGTGAGGCCGGTCGCCTTGGCGAAATCGGCGCTGCCGTCGGCCAGCATGCGCACCTTGGTGCCGGTTTTCTGGTCGCGCGCCCAGGCGCCCATCACGAATGCGTCGTTCACACTCACGCACCAGATCTCATCCACGCCAGCGGCCTTGAAGTCGTCGAAGTGCTGCACATAGCCGGGCACGTGCTTGGCCGAGCAGGTGGGCGTGAAGGCGCCCGGCAGCGCGAACAGCGCAATGGTCTTGCCAGCCGTGGCCTTGCTCACGTCCACCGGGTTCGGGCCGATGCTGCAGCCTTCGCCCTCGACCTCGGAATATTCCTGCAGGGTTGCCGAAGGAAGGGTGTCGCCGACTTTGATCATCTAGATGCTCCTGAAAAAGAAAAACGGCCCACATTGTGGGCCGTTTCGAGTTGGGTTGCCTTTTGCGAGGCTTCCCGATGCAGTTCAACCAGCGATCAGACCAGCACGGCCTTTTCGACCAGACGGGTCACGACCCAGTTCTTGGTCTTCGAGATCGGACGGCTTTCCGTGATCTCGATGGTGTCGCCCAGCTTGTACTCGCCCTTTTCGTCATGGGCGTGGTACTTGCTCGTCTTGGCCACGATCTTGCCGTAGAGCTCGTGCTTCACACGGCGCTCGACCAGCACGGTCACGGTCTTGGCACGCTTGTCGCTGACCACCTTGCCGATCAAGGTGCGCTTGAGGGATTTTTTAGCTTCCGTCATGTTCACTCCTTACTTGGCGGCTTGGGTTTCTTGCTGCTTCTGAGCAAGAATGGTCTTGGCGCGCGCGATGTCGCGGCGCGTCACGCGCAGCGTCGAGGTGTTCGACAGCTGTTGCGTGGCTTTCTGCATGCGCAGACCGAAATGGGCCTTCTGCAGGTCCTTGATTTCAGCTTGCAGGCCTGCGACGTCCTTCGTGCGCAGCGTTGCAGCCTTGGTCACCTTGGCCGGAGCCGCGGTTTCTTTTTTCTTACGTGTTGCCATGGATGTTCTCCTCTCAGGCGCCGAGCTGGCGAGCGACGAACGTCGTACGCAGCGGAAGCTTGGCGGCGGCCAGGCGGAACGCTTCGCGGGCGAGTTCTTCGGGCACGCCGACGATCTCGAACACGATCTTGCCAGGCTGGATTTCAGCGACGTAGTACTCGGGGTTGCCCTTACCGTTACCCATCCGCACTTCGGCGGGCTTGGTAGAGATCGGCTTGTCCGGGAACACGCGGATCCAGATACGGCCACCGCGCTTCACGTGACGCGAAATCGCGCGGCGAGCGGCTTCGATCTGGCGCGCCGTGAGGCGGCCGCGGTCGGTGCATTTGAGACCGAAGTCACCGAACGCAACCGAGTTACCCGTGGTTGCGATGCCGGTGTTGCGGCCCTTTTGTTCCTTGCGGAACTTTCTGCGTGCAGGTTGCAGCATTTTTAATACTCCGTAGTTCTAAGACCGATCACTCGGTCTTGGCACCGTCAGCTGCTGCAGCTGGCGCGGCTTTGCGGACGCGCTTAACGGCGGGTTTCGAGTCTGCACCCGGAGCAGCGGGAGCTGCGCCAGTAGCTTCTGCGGGCTTGTCGCTGCCGTCGGCCGGTGCGGTGTTGCCACCGATCGGGCCACGGGCACCGGCGCGCGGGCCGGGACCACGACGATCCGAACCTGGACGGTCGCCACCAGGGCGGCCATCACGGCGGGGACCACGCGGACGACGCTCTTCGTCGGGACGCGGCGTTTCGACGGCCGGCAGGTCGTTACGACCCAGCGTGTCGCCCTTGTAGACCCAGACCTTGACGCCGATGACGCCGTAGGTGGTCTTGGCTTCCGAGGTGCCGTAGTCGATGTCGGCGCGCAGCGTGTGGAGGGGCACGCGACCTTCGCGATACCACTCGGTACGAGCGATTTCGATACCGTTCAGGCGGCCAGCCGACATGATCTTGATGCCTTGGGCACCCAGACGCATGGCGTTTTGCATGGCGCGCTTCATGGCGCGGCGGAACATGATCCGCTTTTCGAGCTGCTGCGTGATGCTGTCGGCGATCAGCTGGGCGTCGATTTCGGGCTTGCGCACTTCTTCGATGTTCACTGCCACCGGCACGCCGAGCTGCTTGCCCAGTTCGCGCTTGAGGTTCTCGATGTCTTCGCCCTTCTTGCCGATCACGACGCCCGGACGAGCCGAGTAGATCGTGATGCGTGCGTTCTTGGCGGGACGCTCGATCATGACGCGCGACACCGAAGCGTTCTTCAGCTTCTTCTTCAGGTATTCGCGGACCTTGATGTCTTCGGCCAGCATGCCCGCGAAATCGCGGTCGCTTGCGTACCAGCGGCTGGACCAGTTACGGGTAACCGCAAGGCGGAAGCCGGTCGGATGGATTTTCTGTCCCATATTTCTTCCAGGCGTTCTTAGTTGCCAACCGTCACGTACACATGGCACGTGGGCTTGCTGATGCGGTTACCGCGACCCTTGGCTCGCGCGGTGAAGCGCTTGAGCGTTGCGCCCTGTTCGACGTAGATGGTCTTGACCTTCAGTTCGTCGATATCGGCGCCATCGTTGTGCTCGGCGTTGGCAATTGCCGACTCGAGCACCTTCTTGATGATCACAGCGGCTTTTTTCTGCGTGAATTGCAGAACGTTGAGCGCTTGATCAACCTTCTTGCCGCGGATCAGGTCAGCGACCAGACGGCCCTTGTCGACCGAGAGGCGGACACCGCGGAGGACTGCACGTGTTTCAGACATGGTCGTTCCTTACTTCTTCTGGACTTTCTTGTCCGCGGGGTGCCCCTTGAACGTGCGCGTGAGCGCAAATTCGCCGAGCTTGTGGCCGACCATTTGATCGGTAATGTAGACAGGCACGTGCTGCTTGCCGTTGTGCACGGCAATGGTCAGGCCGATGAACTCGGGCAGAACCATCGAGCGGCGCGACCAGGTCTTGATCGGCTTCTTGTCCTTCGTCGTCACTGCCTTGTCGGCCTTGGCCACGAGGTGATGGTCAACAAACGGACCCTTTTTGAGAGAGCGAGTCATTTGCTATCCCTTACTTCTTGCGGCGCGACACGATGAAGACCTGCGTGCGCTTGTTGTTACGGGTACGGTAGCCCTTGGTCAGGTTGCCCCATGGGTCGACAGGATGGCGGCCTTCGCCGGTCTTGCCTTCGCCACCACCGTGCGGGTGGTCGACCGGGTTCATCACCACGCCGCGAACGGTCGGGCGAATACCCATGTGACGCTTCACACCGGCCTTGCCGAGTTGGCGCAGGCTGTGCTCTTCGTTTGCGACTTCACCGATGGTGGCGCGGCATTCGATGTGGATGCGGCGCACCTCACCCGAACGCATGCGGACCTGGGCGTAGACGCCTTCGCGAGCCAGCAGCGTGGCCGACGTACCGGCCGAGCGCGCGATCTGCGCACCCTTGCCGGGTTGCAGTTCGATGCAGTGGATCGTCGAGCCGACCGGAATGTTGCGGATCGGCAGCGTGTTGCCTGCGCGGATCGGGGCTTCCGAACCGCTCAGCAGCGTTGCACCGGCTTCAAGACCGCGCGGGGCGATGATGTAGCGGCGCTCGCCGTCGGCGTAGCAGACCAGGGCAATGTGGGCGGTGCGGTTCGGGTCGTACTCGATGCGTTCGACCTTGGCCGGAATGCCGTCCTTGTTGCGCACGAAGTCGACAACGCGGTAGTGGTGCTTGGCACCGCCGCCACGATGACGGATCGTGATGTGGCCGTTGTTGTTGCGGCCGGCCTTCTGGAACTGGGGCTCCAGCAGAGGCGCGTGAGGAGCACCCTTGAACAGGTGGTCCCGCGAAATCTTCACCGCGCCGCGTTGGCCCGGCGAAGTGGGTTTCATCTTGATGACGGCCATGATTAAGCGCCTTCCCCGACGAGGTTGAGCTCTTGACCGGGCTTCAGGGTCACATAGGCCTTGCGAACGTTGTCGCGGCGGCCGATGGACTTGCCAAAGCGCTTGGTCTTGCCCTTGGTGTTGAGCACCGACACGCCCTGGACTTCGACCTTGAACATCAGTTCGACAGCGGCCTTGATCTCGGGCTTGGTGGCGTCTTGCAGCACCTTGAAAGTGACAGCGTTCGACTTCTCGCCGACCATCGTGGCCTTTTCGGACACGATCGGGGCGACCAGCACCGCCATCAGGCGGCCTTCTTCGAACGTACGTTCAGCGGCGGTAGGGTTCACGCGGCTCATGCGAACATCTCCTTGAGCTTGTCGACGGCACCCTTGGTGACCAGCACCTTCTTGTAGTGAACCAACGACACCGGATCGGCGTAGCGGGGTTCGACCACGAGAACGTTCACCAGATTGCGCGAGGCAAGGTACAGGTTTTCGTCGACTTCTTCGGCGATCACGAGCACGGACTCGAGATTCATTGCCTTGAAACGGGCTGCCAGCGGCTTCGTCTTGGGCGAATCCACGGTCAGCGAATCCACCACGGCCAGACGGCCTTCGCGAGCGAGCTGCGAGAAGATGGCGGCCATGCCGGCGCGGTACATCTTCTTGTTGATCTTCTGCGAGAAGTTTTCGTCAGGCATGTTCGGGAAAATCCGGCCACCCCCGCGCCACAGCGGCGAGGACGTCATACCGGCACGGGCGCGGCCCGTTCCCTTTTGCTTGAAAGGCTTCTTGGTCGAGTGCTTGACCTGCTCGCGGTCCTTCTGGGCGCGCGTGCCTTGGCGGGCGTTGGCCTGGAATGCAACGACGATCTGGTGAACCAGGTCTTCGTTGTAGTCACGGCCGAACACGGTCTCTGGGGCGTCGTACTTCGACGCGGCCTGGCCTTGTTCGTTCAGGAGTTCGAGTTGCATTACTTCGCTCCTTCAGCCGCTTGCGGCTTGGCCTTGATGGCGGGACGCACGGTGACAAAGCCACCCTTTGCGCCCGGGATCGCGCCCTTGATGAGCAGCAGTTGACGCGCTTCGTCGATGCGGAACACATCGAGGTTCTGCGTCGTCTTGGTGACGTCGCCGAGGTGGCCCGTCATGCGCTTGCCGGGGAACACGCGACCAGGGTCTTGTGCCATGCCGATCGAGCCGGGAACGTTGTGCGAACGGCTGTTACCGTGCGACGCGCGTTGCGAGCTCATGTTGTGGCGCTTGATGGTACCGGCGTAGCCCTTACCGATCGAGGTGCCTTGCACGTCGACCTTCTGGCCCACGGAGAACACGCTGCTCGCAGCGATGACGCCACCAGCCTTGTGCTGACCCGCGGTATCGGCGGTCACGCGGAATTCGCGGATGATTTCACCAGCTTCGACACCCGCCTTGGCGAGGTGGCCGGCTTGGGGCTTGGTCACGCGCGATGCCTTGCGCGAACCGAACGTCACTTGCAGCGCGACGTAGCCGTCGGTCTCTTGCGACTTGATCTGGGTCACACGGTTGTTGGACACATCCACCACCGTGACAGGAACTGCGTCCCCGTCATCGGTGAAGAGACGCATCATCCCCACCTTGCGGCCCAGCAACCCGAGGGAGTTGCTCAGACTCATTTGTTTTCTCCAAAAATGGATCCTCTTCCGCCGCTGTCACTTCAATTGGCAACAGCGTTTAGCCGATCGCCCGAAGGCTTCCCGGCTTGCGAAAGAAGGTTGATAAATCTCCGCACTCACGGCATCCATACGGACGCAACAAGGGCAGAGCCAGTGATTATAGCCCGCTATGCGGGCGCTGTGCAAGCAGCGTTGCACGGCGGCCCAAGGGGGCTTTTTGCCCCGGTTCAGGCCGCTTTTTGCTTATTTGACAGGCATCGTGATGATGCTGTCGCCGTCCGACGTGGATTTCATTTCACCGGTGGACTTGAGAGCTGGCGCCACCGTGCCGGTCTGGACGGGGATCGAGACGGCGCTCGACGCGCCGTCCTGCGTGATGAACACATTGAGGTAGGCCAGGCCCTCGGCCTCGCTCACCACGGCGATCGTGGCCGTGGACCGCTTGCCCGCAGGCAACGCGAGCGTGCTGCTCCCCTGAAGAGTGAGACCGCGGTCGGCAACCAGGCGGACCGCGGCGCCGTCGGCCGCAGTCACACCGTCGAAGTTAAGAACGACGGGGGTAGCGCGGCCCAGTTGCGGCGTGGCCTCCAGGCGGTATTGGAGCTTGACGCCGGAACTGCCGGGCTTCTGTGGCGCCGAGGTCATGGGGGCATGGCGATGCGCCCCTGGGTGCTTGGCATTGCGCGCCGCACGCTCGCCGTCTGCCGCGGCAGGCGTCGACAACGCCGCCAGAGCGAGGCATGCCGCTGCCATCACGGGGATCGAACGAGAGTTCATAGCGGCCTTTCTTACTGCTGAATGGAAACGTCAAAGCACGGATCGCCAGTGCCGAGGTTCGTCACGGCCAAAACGTGCTCGCCGGCCGTGAGGCCGGCCGTATTGCCGGTTCGGGCGACCAGTCCGCCCCTGAAGATGTCGAAATCCGGGATGGATCCGGGCGGACCGTTCACGAGGATCTGATAGCTGCCGCTGGCAGGCGCCGTAAAACGGACATAGGAGTAGTTGCCCAGCTTGTTGTTGTCCTCCGTACCGGCATCATCGGAAACGCACGCCTGGGTTACGCCGCCGCCCACGACGGCACTCCGGTACATCGGAATCGTGACCGGAATTCCGCCGTTGTTCGTTTCGGCGGTACCGAATGGGTCGCTGGGCGCTGCGCTGATGCCCTGCCCGGTGAGCAGGGCAGCCAGTGCTGCAGCGCTGCCCGGAGCAACTGTATTGAAGGCGGCGGCGAACGGATGAATCGAGGTGACCGCAACGCTGCCCCTGAACTGAACGCTGGTCAACGCGTCATGTATGGGCTTGAAGCCGACCTGCTGGTTGAGATTCCAGAAAATCGACTGGATTGATGGCTCGCGGTACCAGCCCGGCGTGGTCGCGGCGCCTGCACCCAGATCGATGTTGGTCCTGAACTGTGTCGACGACTGCTGCGCTCCGCCGGAGTCGACGTAGTTTCGCCGCTCGAGCGCGATGCCCGACCACGCATTGCCCCACCCTTCGGAGAAGGCCAGCCTGCGATCGAGCTGCTGACTCTGCGAATGGGAGCCGCCCATCGAATCATCGCGGCTGAACGCCGATTGGTAGTAGTGGCCCCATTCATGCGCGATCACCGAATCGTCGTATTCATCGGTGTCGACATCTTCTTTACCCAGCACATAGATTTCACGGCCGCTGGTTCTGCTGATGAAGGAGGTGGTACCTATGCGCCCTGTTGCGGGATCAAGAACGCCAATCGAGGGCGCATTGTTGGCACTCCAGAACACGCGCAATGCCGGAAAAGCCGCCGCAGGCGCCACCGACACCACCTTCTGCATCGACGTGTAGACCGTGTCCAGGATGGCGAAAGGCGCCGCCACCCGGTCTTCGGTGTAACCCGACCCGCCCCAGCCTGAAGGCGCATGAAGGTCGCGCACCAGCGCCACGCTGCCCGATGAGAATGTCGGGCTCTGCATGGAATACAGCGCATTGGACCGGGTGTTGTCCCGTACCGTCACGTCCCAGCTCGGGCCCGGGCCGCTGCGCGCCAATTGGGCCTTGACGCGCACCGCAACCGCCGTGTTCGCGGGAACAGACACAGAATAGTTACCGTTGTCGTCGGTGGTTGCCGTGGCCAGTTGCGCGGAAGTATCCCCGTTGAGCACTTCCACCACGGCACCGCGCACGGGCCTTGGTGCGGAGCTGGCATAAACCAGGGTGCCGCTCGGGTTCGGCACGGATTCATAAGTGGCCTTGCCGCTCAGCGTGACCGAGCCCACCGACGGGGGACTGATAGGCAAGAACGGAATCCCGCCGCCCCCTCCACCGCCTCCGCCACCACCGCAGCCGACCAGCAACGCTGCCGCTGCGATACATGCCATCACACCCGACGCCAAAGAGTTGCCGTGTCTCATGCTGTACTGCCTTCGTCTCAGATCGGCCGACGTATCGGCCAATGAAAGCCGCCGCCTTGGTGAGGATGCCACATCTGCGCGGCAAAAAACAAAGCCCGACTGCATTTCTGCATTCGGGCTTTGTCACAAGATGCGGCACGGGGCCGCAGTGCTTATTGCAGCTTGATTTCGACGTCCACGCCGGCCGGCAGGTCGAGCTTCATCAGCGCGTCCACGGTCTTGTCGGTGGGATCGACGATGTCCATCAGGCGCTGATGCGTGCGGATCTCGAGCTGGTCGCGCGACGTCTTGTTGACGTGCGGCGAACGCAGGATGTCGAAACGCTTCATGCGGGTCGGCAGGGGCACGGGACCCTTGACGATCGCGCCGGTGCGCTTGGCGGTATCGACGATTTCGGCTGCCGACTGGTCGATCAGCTTGTAATCGAATGCCTTCAGGCGGATGCGGATTTTTTGCTTGGTAGCCATGGTGATTCCTTTGCGTCCGGCTTAGATGTCGAGGATCTTTGCCACGACGCCCGAACCCACGGTGCGGCCGCCTTCACGGATGGCGAAGCGCAGGCCTTCTTCCATCGCGATCGGGTTGATCAGCTTCACGGTGATGCTGACGTTGTCGCC
>NZ_JBBCBO010000029.1:0-58211 GCF_037203865.1 Variovorax sp. CCNWLW186
AAATAAAGGAGGAGGGGCGCAGCCCCGGGGGACATTCGCGGAGGGGAGTACCCGGTGGCCTTTGCACGCGCCCTGAACAACAGCGCCCCCACACACGCAACCTAAACCGCACCTCCTAGGCCTTCGCGCCACCCCGCCCCAGCAGCTCCGCGAACATCTCCGAATCGACATTGCCGCCGCTCACGCTGATGCCGACCGTCTTGCCGCGCCAGCGCTCCTGCTGCTGCAACGCCCCCGCGAGCGCCGCAGCGCCCGCGCCCTCGGCGACGTTGTGCGTGTCGCTGAAGAGAATGCGCATGGCCTCGGCAACCTCGTCGTCGGTGACGGTAATTACGTCGTCGGCCTCGCGCAGGATCACCTCCACCGACTCGGCCACCGGTGTGCGGCAGGCCATGCCGTCGGCGAGCTGAGTGCTGACGGGAGACTCGATGGGCTTCCCCGCGCGGAAGGAGTCGCGGTAGGCCGTGGCATGGGCTGAGACCACGCCGATGAGCCTGGTCGACACGCCGCAATGCGCCCGCGCCGCGGCCGCTGCGGCAAAGCCGGAGCCGAGACCGATCGGCACAAAAAGCACGTCGGGCGGGGCGCTCTTCAGTGCGCCGAAGAATTCGACATACGCCGTCGACACGCCGCGCACCAGTTCTCGGTGGAACGATGGGACCCGATGCATGCCATCTCGCTCGGCAAGCATGGCGGCATGCTCCGCCGCCGCCTGAAAGTCTTCGCCATGCTCGACCAGCTGTACGCCCAGCGCGCGCATTGCGGCGTTCTTTTCGAGCGAGTTGCCGTGCGGCACCACGATGGTGGCTGCGAGGCCGTGGCGCCGGGCGGCAAAGCCTACCGACTGGCCGTGGTTACCGCGCGTGGCGCTGATGGCATGGCGCACGCCGGGCTGCTCGCGCGCCAGGGTTTCGAAGTAGGCCAGCCCACCGCGAATCTTGAAGGCGCCGGCCGGTGTGTGGTTTTCATGTTTGGCCCACACCGTGGCGCCGAGCCGTTGTGCGAGCAGCGGCCATGCGTACTGCGGCGTGGGCGGCATGGCGGCGGCGACGGTGCGTTGTGCGGATTCGATTTCTTCGCGGGTGAATCTCACGAGCTGCCTTTATTTGCGTTCCGTCAGCGCGACCCGCACCGCCAGCGCCGCCAGCACGCTGCCCATGATGTAGCGCTGCGCGCGCAGCCAGCCGGCACTTTGCGACAGCACGGCCGTGATGCTCGCAGCGCCCAGGATCATGACGGTGTTGACTGCCGCGCTGCTGGCGATTTGCGCGACGCCCAGCTGCATGCTCTGCAGCAGCACCGAGCCGCGCTCCGGATGAATGAACTGCGGAAAGAACGACAGGTAGAACATCGCGACCTTGGGGTTCAGCAGGTTGGTGAGAAAGCCCATGCGGAACAACTTGCCGGGCCGGTCGGCCGGCAGCGCGCGTGCCTCGAACGGCGCATTGCCACCGGGCTTGACCGCCTGCCATGCGAGCCACAGCAGATAGGCCGCGCCGGCGAGGCGAATGGCGTCGAACGCGAGCGGGACGGCGAGCAGCAGTGCGGTGAGCCCGAGCGCTGCGGCAAACAGGTGCACCAGAAACGCCAGCAGAACGCCGCCGAGCGAGATGAGCCCCGCGCGGCGCCCCTGGATGAGCGTGCGCGACACGCAATAGATCATGTTCGGCCCGGGCGTGAGTGCGAGCAATACAGCGGCGAGCCCGAACCAGGCGATTTCGGTCAAGGTCAGCATGACGGTCAGAGTCCTTCGGATTGGAGCGTGACCGGGCCGCGCGGCGTGTCGAGCACGGCCACGAGGTTGGGCGCGCCGGGCTGAACGGCCATGCCGGCCATGCCGATGGTGGACAGCGCCGCGGCCAGGTCGGCCGCGCGCGGGTGCGTAGCCTGTAGCGATCGCAGCGCCAGGCCGGAGGCCGGCATGGCATCGGTCGGATGCACGGGACCCCACTGGATCAGCGTGGGCAGCGCGCCGTAGAAGAGCCGCTGGCCGTCGTCGCGCACGGTGATCTGCCATTCGAGCCGGCCGGCGGGTGTGTCGCGCGAGGCTTCGAGCAGGTGGCCACGATCGATGTGCGCGCGCTCGTCGTGCGCCAGCGCCTGCAGCGTCGCGTGCGCATTGGGCACCCGCGCAACGAAGTGAACCAGCCGCGGTCCGCGCCGCACGAGGCCTGCCTGCAGCACGGCATCGTCCAGGTCGAACCAGCGGCGCGTGCCGGGGCGCGAAGGCCGCTTGCCGGGTTCGATGGCAATGATTTCCAGGTACGCCTGCGGAAACGCCTCGCTCGCGATGTTCAGCAGCCGGTTGTGCGTGCCCATCAGCGGGTGCGCGCCGCCGGGGCCGGGCGTCACGCCCAGGGTGGCTTCGCACCACGCCACGCCTTCGGCCAGCGAGGCGGCGGCGATCACCAGATGGTCGAGTTGTGCGGGCATGGTGCCTTGCCCCTACAACCTGACCTGGCCGTCGATGCAGGTCACGGCATCGCCGCCGACCCACACCATGCCGTCGCTGTCGCGCTCGATGTACACGCGCCCGGCGCGGCCGAGGCACTGGCCCTGTGCGGCCACGTAGCGCGCGGGCATGTGCCCGTCGGCAATCAGCCATTCGGCAAGGCCGGCGTTGAGGCTGCCGGTGACGGGGTCTTCTTCGACGCCGATGGGTGCTGCGAAAGCGCGCACCTCCAGGTCGATCTTCTGGCCGTCGCCTTCTGCGGCCTGAGCCTTGCCGCCGAAGGCGCGCGCCTCGCGGTTCGATCGGCCGATGAGCATCGACGAACCCTCTGCCACGGGCACGCCCGCCACGCCCGCCTTGACGCCCAGCTCCTTGAGCAAGCGATGGTCGGGCACGAGCCGCAGCACGGTGTCCGCATCGCTGAGCAGCAGGCCGAACCAGACCGGGCCGTTGTCCAGCACCTGGGCCGCAACGATCTGCTGCGCCTTCAGGCCCAGCGCGCCCGCCACCTTGGCCAGCAGCGTGGGGCTGGGCGCACTGCGCTTGAGCGGCGGAGCCGAGAAAGCCAGGCGCTCGCCTTCCAGGCGCAACGGCACCAGGCCGGCTGCGCACTGCTGCACCACACGGCCCGCCGCCTTGGGCTTGCCGCCGGCCTGCAGCCAGGCATGGCAGCTGCCGATGGTCGGGTGGCCGGCAAAGGGCAACTCGCCGCCCGGCGTGAAGATGCGCACGCGGTAGTCGGCCGTGGGCTCGGTCGGCGGCAGCAGGAAGGTGGTTTCCGACAGGTTGGTCCACTGCGCAAAGCGCTGCATGGCGGCGTCGTCCAGACCGGAGCCGTCGAGCACCACGGCAAGCGGATTGCCGAGATAGGGCGTTGCGGTGAAGACGTCGACTTGTTTGAACGGGCGGGGTTTCATGGTGTCATTCGAGCGGGAGATCGAGCACGCCGCGCGTGCCCGGACGGGAGAGGAGTTCGCCGTACCAGCGTTCGAGGTTCGGCCAGCTGGGGCGCTGGTATTCGGCCGGCGGCAGGCCGAACCAGCGGTGCGCTTCGCAGCCGATGGGAATGTCGGCCATAGTGAAGCGGTCGCCGGCCACGAAGGACTGGCGTGCAAGGTGCGCGTCGAGCATCGCGAACAGGGCTTCGCTCGCGCGCACCGACACTGCGATGAGCGCGGGTTCGCGCTCGGCCGGCACTGTACGCACCCATTGCACGAAGGCGTCGCGGCTCGCGCGGTTGAGCGTGGTCTGCTGCCAGTCCATCCAGCGCTCGGCGTCGAAGCGCGCGGGCAGGTCGCTCGGGTAGAACTTGCCGTGCGAATGCTTGGCGCACAGGTAGCGCACGATCACGTTCGATTCCCAGAGCGTGACGCGCTCGCTGCCTTCGCCGTCGTCGATGGTGGGCACCATCGCATTCGGGTTGAGCGCCAGGTATTCGGGCGTTTGCACCACGCCGAAACGGCCGCCGGCTTCGGTGCGTTGAAAGTCGAGCCCGAGTTCTTGCGCGCACCAGACGACTTTGCGCACGTTGATCGAACTGATGCGGCCCCAGATGTTGAGCATGGTGTTCAGCTTCCTTGAGCAGGTGTGGCGGACAGGGCAGAAGGCATGGAAGGACGGTCGAGCAGCAGCAGGCGAATTGCCAGGCCGACCATCACCAGCGCCAGCAGGCCGCGCTGGAATCTTTCAGCCCCCGGGCGGCGCTGCAGCCAGCGGCCCACTTGCCCGCTGCATGCGCCGAGCAGCGTGTTGAACGCGAGCGCGGCAGCCGAGAGCATGACGCCGAGCTGCACCAGTTGCAAGGGCACGCTGCCGCGCGCCGGGTCGACGAACTGCGGCAGGAACACCATGAAGAACAGCAGCGCCTTCGGATTGACCAGGTTGTTGAAAAAGGCCATGCGCACGATGCGTCCGAAGGCGGAGGGCTGCGCGCGTGTGCCGCCGGGCAATCCGCCGTTGCTGCTGCGCAGCGATTGCATTGCCAGCCACAGCAGGTACAGCGCGCCTGCATAGCGCAGCAGGTCGAAGGAAGGCGGCCATGCCGCCACCAGCGCCGTCACCCCGGTGGCGGCAAAGAGCGTGTGCACCAGGTCGGCCGACGAAATGCCGAGCGCCGCCGCAAACCCGCCGCGCGGCCCGTGCGCCACGCCATGCGAGAGCACGAAGGCCATGTTCGGCCCCGGCGACAGGAACAGCGCGAGCACGGCCAAAAGGAAGAGCGCGAGCGTGGCGAGGCTGATCATGGCGTGACCTGCAATGCTTCTTCTTTCAGGCGGCCGCGGTTGCTGCAACCTGAGGGAGGTAAGGCTCGATGTTGCGCATGGCTCGCGCGACGTAGTCGTCCTTCTCGCCAACCGGCGCGACATAGTGCAATGCGCTCTTCGCAGCCTCGACGCCTTCGCTGCGCGCAATGAGCCAGGCCGCGAGATAGGGCGCCGACAGGCATCCGCCGGCGGTGGCCACATTGCCGCTCGCGAAGAAAGGCTGATTGAGCACCTCGACACCGGCCTCCTGCACCCACGGCTTGGTCGTGAGGTCGGTGCATGCGGGCACCGCACCCAGCAGGCCCAGCTTGGCGAGCAGCAGGGTGCCCGAGCATTGCGCGCCGATCAGCTGCCGCTTGGCGTCGAGCCGGCGCAGCACGCTCATGATGGCGGGATCGGCCGCGATCTCTCGCGTGCGAATGCCGCTGCCGACGAGCACTGCCTCGGCCTCGGTGGCGGCTTCGAGCGTGGAGCTCGCATGCACGGTCACGCCGTTCATCGACGTGACCGTGGCGCTGGGCGCGGACAGGGTCACGCGCCAGCCCGGCTTCTTGATGCGGTTGAGCACGCCGAGCGCCACCAGCGAATCGAGTTCGTTGAAGCCGTCGAAGGTCAGTATCGCAATGTGCATGGTGGTACCTCTCTGTATGGCGCGTATGGCGGCTCAGACCGGTTCGGGCGCGAGCTTGCGTTCGGCCACTAGCGCCAGTTCTTCGCGCAGCGTCAGGGCCAGCGCGGCGATGGCGACATCGATCTCTTCGACGCTGGCCGTGACGAACGACAGGCGCAGCGTGCGCGGGTCGCCCTGGCCCGCGTAGAACGGCGCGCCCGGAACGAAGGCCACGTTGCGCTCGACCGCCTTGGGCAGCAGCGCCACGGTGTCGATGCCCTCGGGCATGCGCGCCCACAGGAACATGCCGCCCTTCGGTGCGTTGAACTTCACGTCCAGGCCGGCCATCTCGCGCGTGAGCGCGGCGATCATTGCGTCGCGCTGGCGCTTGTACAGCGCGCGGATCGTGGGCACGTGGCTGTGGAGGAAGTTGTCTTTCATCACCGCCGAAACCATGCGCTGCGTGAAGATGGGCGTGTGCAGGTCGACCGCCTGCTTGGCCTGCAGCAGCTTGGGATAGACGGCCTTGGGCGCGACCAGAAAGCCCAGGCGCAGGCCGGGGGCGAGCACCTTGGAGAACGAGCCCAGATAGATGCAGCCTTCAGGGTTGCGCGCGGTCAGCGGCAGCGGCGGCGCTTCGTCGAACCACAGTTCGCCGTAGGGGTTGTCCTCGACGATCGGCAGGCCCGCAGCAGCGGCCGCGGCGGAGACTGCGGCGCGGCGCTCTTCGGTCATGGTGCGGCCGGTGGGGTTCTGGAAGTTGGGCAGCAGGTAGATGAAGCGGGCATCCTTCGCCTTGGCCACCAGGTCTTCGACGATCACGCCGTCGTCATCGCTGGCCACGCTCACGGGTTCAGGCTCCATCGGACCGAAGGCCTGTAGCGCGCCAAGGTAGGTGGGGGTTTCGACCAGCACCTTGCTGCCCGGGTCGAGCAGCACCTTGGCGACAAGGTCCAGGCCCTGCTGCGAGCCGGTGGTGATGAGCACCTGCGCAGGGTCGACGTTCCACGGCAGCATGTCGGCCACGGCCTGGCGCAGCGGCGCATAGCCTTCGCTCGCGGCGTATTGCAGGGCCGCCTGGCCGTCCTTGTGCAGCAGCTCGGCGCAGGCGTCGGCAAAGGCCTGGATGGGAAAGGTCTTGGGCGAGGGCAGGCCGCCGGCCAGGCTGATGATGCCGGGGCGCTCGGTGACCTTGAGGATTTCGCGCAGCACCGACGGGTTCATCTTGGCGGCGCGGGCGGCGAGTTTCCAGTTCATGGTTCTTCTTTCAGGCGGGTGAGGTGAGGGGCGAATGTCAGGATTGTTCGGCGCGCGCTGAACGCGGCGAAACGGCAGGAGCGGGCTGCGGCTGGGAGAGGCGCTTGCCGAGCACCACGGTGCAGACCACCGCGCCGGCAAAGCCGAGGGTAACCACATCGAGCGGCTCGCCCAGCAACGGAATGGAGGCCAGTATCGACAAGAAGGGCTGCAGCAGCTGGGTCTGGCTCACACGCAGCGCGCCGCCCATCGCAAGGCCGCGGTACCAGGCGAAGAAGCCGATCCACATCGAGAACACGCCGACATAGACGAAGCCCGCCCAGGCCGTGGTGGCGATGGGTTCCTGCGGCCACAAGGCAAATGTGGCCGGCAGGGTGACCGGCAGCGCCATCACGCACACCCAGCAGATCACGCGCTCCGCGCCGAGCGACGGCGTGACCTGCGCGCCGTAGATGTAGCCGAACGAGGCCGCAATGACCGCGCCGACCAGCAGCAGGTCGGCCCATTCGAAACCGAAGCCGTGGCCGTTCTGGCTTGCGCGCAGCAGCGAGAACAGCACGACCAGCACGCTGCCTGCAACGGCGCAGAGCCAGAAGCCGAGCCGCGCGCGCTGGTGCAGCACCAGGGCGGCGACCGCGGCGGTCACCAGCGGCAGCAGCGCGGTGACCACGGCCGCATGGCTGGCCGTGACCACGCGCAAGGCATAGCCCAGCAGCAGCGGATAGCCGATCACATTGCCGAGCACCGCCATGCCGAGCGGCTTCCACTGGTGCGGCGCGGGCCGGGGCGATCGCGTGGCGACCAGGAAGATCGTCGAGAGAACACCGGCCAATGCGGCGCGGCCCAGCGTGACGAACCAGGGCGAAAGCTGCGGCGCGTCTTGCGTGCCGGTGGCCAGACGCGTCATCGGCAGGGTGACGGCGAAAAGCGCCACACCGATCACGCCCAGCCACATGCCCAGGGTTTCGTCCTTGATCGTGAGTCGGCCGGTCATACGCTCAGCATCCACCAGGCCGTGAGCACCAGCACCATCCCCATCGCGCGGTTGAACCACAGCAGGCGCTTGCCTTTGGACAGCCATTCGCGCAGCAGCGCGCCGACCAGTGCATAAGTGAAGTTGCTGATGAAGGCGTAGACCAGCATCACCGGAGCGACGATGGCGAAGCGCCCGAACGCATTGGGCTGCCCCGCAATCCAGCCGGCCACCAACGTGAGCGCGAGCAGCCACGCCTTGATGTTGACGAACTGCAGCATCACGCCTTGTCCGAAGCCGATGTGGAGGCTGGCGCTGTCCGCACGGCCGAGCGTGGCGCTGCCGCTCAGCTTGTAGGCGAGCCACAGCAGGTAACCCACGCCTAGCGCCTTGATGGCCAGGCGCAGCGACGGCACGGCCACCACCAGGGCCCCGATGCCGGCCGCGCACAGCACGAGCAGCAGCGTCCAGCCCACGGGAACCGCGACCACGAAGCGCATGGCGCGCGGCAAACCGCCGTTGGCGGCCAGGGCGGTGGAGAGCGTGGTGTTGGGACCGGGCGAGAAGCTCATCGCCGTGGCCAGCACCAGCAGCGCGGTGAATTCTTGCCAGTTCATTGCATACACTCTAAACTTTGGGACCATTACAGTTCCAATACAGTTGATCGAACATATTCGAAAACTGTATTGGCCTGCCACTCGACACAGAAGCGCAAGGCCGATGCTGACACGAACCTCCACCCAGTCGCTCACAGGGCAATTGGCCGACCGGCTGGCAGAGCGCATTCGCACCCGGCTGCTGCCGCCCGGCGCACGCCTGCCCTCGGTGCGCGAATGCGCGCGCCAGCAGGGCGTGAGCCCCTATACGGTGGTGGCCGCCTACGACCAGCTGCTGGCGCAGGGCCTGGTCGAGGCGCGCCGGCAGCGCGGCTTCTATGTGCGCGATGCGGCGCCAGCCCCGGAGGGGCGCCCGGCCAATGCGGCGCCCATGGTCGCGCAGATGATGGCGTCGCGTGTACCGGCTGACGCGAGTTCGCTTATCCGCAGCATGTTCCACAGGCCAAGCGACAAGCCGCAGCCGGGCATGGGCGTGTTTCCGCCGGACTGGATGTCGTCGACCTTCATGCCGACCGCGGTGCGCCGCATGACCAATACAGCCGCGCTGCAGGAGCTGTCGCTGCAGTACGGCGAACCTTCGGGCGATGCCGCGCTGCGCCGCAGCCTGTCGAACAAGCTCGTGGGCATCAACGTGCCGGCCGCGCCCGACCAGATCGTGACGACCGTGGGCGCCACGCACGCGCTGGACATCGTGAGCCGCACGCTGCTGCGAGCGGGCGATCCGGTCATGGTGGAGGAGCCCGGGTGGGCGCTCGAATTCGCGCGGCTCGAGGCGCTGGGCATGCGCATCTTGCCGGTTCCGCGCCGTGCCGACGGGCCCGACCTGGAAGTGATGGCGCAGTACTGCGCGCTGCACAGCCCCAAGCTCTTCGTGAGCGTGAGCGTGCTGCACAACCCGACCGGGTACAGCCTGACCCCGGGCAGCGCGCACCGCGTGCTGAAGCTGGCCAACGAGCATGACTTTCACATCGTCGAGGACGACACCTACAGCCATCTCGCGCCCGAGCACGCCACGCGGCTCAGCGCGCTCGACGGGCTGCAGCGCACCATCTACGTGAGCGGGTTCGCAAAGATCCTCGCGCCCAACTGGCGCATCGGCTTTCTGGCCGCATCGCCCGAGTTGAAGGAGCGGCTGCTCGAAACCAAGTTGCTGGCCACGCTGACCACGCCCACGCTGTTCGAGCGGGCGCTGTCGTGGTGCATCGACCAGGGGCAACTGCGCCGGCATGCCGATCGCATACGCATCCGGCTCGACGGTGCGCGCAGCCGTGCGGTGAAGCTGGCCATGGCGCACGGCTGCACCTTCGCCTCGGAGCCGGCGGGCCTGTTCGGTTGGGTGGATACGGGCGTGGACACCGACGCGCTCACGCAGCGCATGCTCGACCAGGGCTACCTGCTTGCGCCGGGTTCGCTCTTCCATGCACGCAGGCCGCCGAGCACGATGATGCGCATCAACTTCGCGACCTCGCAGGACGCCGCATTCTGGAAAGTGTTCAGCAAGGTTCGCGCGGAGCTGTGACAGCTCCGGGCAGGTAAACGCGAGGGCCTCAGGCCCAAATCGCCGGTGCGTTGGAGTAAGCTGGCATCACAAGAAAACCCAACCCGGAGACCTGTGCATGAGCAACCCCAGCCAGCCTTTTGACTTCAGTCAATTCGTCCCCGGATTCGACTTTTTGAAGAATCTCGCCGGCGGTGCCGCCGCCGGTTCGGGCGCCGGTGCGAGCGCGGTGCCCGGCTTGCCGAGCCTTGCGAGCTGGGTGGCGCCCACGCTCAGCGTGGAAGAGGTCGACAAGCGCATCCAGGAGCTCAAGACAGTGCAATATTGGCTCGAGCAGAACGGCCATGCGCTCAAGGCGACCATCCAGGCGCTCGAGGTGCAAAAGATGACACTTTCGACCTTGCGCGGCATGAACGTGCGGATGGAAGATATCGCGAGCGCGTTCACCAAGCAGGCGGCTTCGGCGGCGCCCGCGGCCGCGTCGGTTGCCGCTCCGCCGGCGGAGCCTGAGCCCGAGGTCGAGGCGGAGGAGGAAGCACCGGCGCCCGCCAAGAAAACGCGCAGCAAGACCGCGTCGGCATCTGCCGCATCGGGCGGCGACGGTGGCGTGATCGATCCGATGCAATGGTGGGGTTCGCTGACCGAGCAGTTCCAGCAGATCGCCACATCGGCCCTGCATGACGCGGCCCAGATCAAGGTGCCGGCACCGGCCGCCGCTCCCGCAGCTTCAAAGCCGGCCGCAAGGAAGGCGACAGCAACCGCCGCCAAAAAGAAGGCGCCGACCGTCGCGCGAAAGCGAACGACCGGACGGCGCTGACGTCATACATACACATCTTGAAGAGAACGGGTTGGCACGCATCATGAAGTTGTTTCCCTCCGGTCACGCCACCCATCCGCAATGGCGCATGGCGGCCGGCCTTGTGCTGGCCCAGTTGCGCGCCCAGATGGCGCTGCCCGACTACGCCTCGGCACCGACGCTCGGGCTGCTCTACATCACCGACCACTACGCGTCCGATGCGCAAGACATCCTCGACCACCTGAGCGCCGAGCTTCCGGAGGTGACCGACTGGTCCGGCACCGTCGGCATCGGTGTGTCGGCCAACAATGCCGAATACTTCGACGAGCCCGGCCTGAGCCTGATGCTCTGCGCGCTGCCGAGCGATCAATATCGTGTGTTCTCCGGCGTGGCTCCACTGGGCAACTCCGAGATGAGCGGCTTCGAAGCGCATACGGCGCTGGTACACGCGGACCCGGCCACCCCCGATCTCACCGAATTGATCGGTGAGATGGCGGGCCGCACCGACACCGGCTACCTGTTCGGCGGCCTCTCGTCGGGCCGTGCGGGCGCCTTGCAGTTTGCGGTCGGCGGCAACGGCAACATCCGCGGCCACGGCGCGGCGGGCGGCGTGTTCTCGGGTGGCTTGTCGGGTGTGGTGTTCGGCGAAGGCGTGCGGCTGGTGTCGCGCGTCACGCAAGGCTGCCAGCCGCTGCGCTCCGGCGGGGGGCGCGAGCGCGAGATCACCGAGGCCGACGGCAACCTGCTGCTCAAGCTCGATGGCGAGCCCGCACTCGACGTGCTGCTGGCCGACTTGCAGGTCTCGCTCGAGCGCCCGCAGGAAGCCATCGACGCCGTGCGCGCCACCCTGGTGGGCCTGGCCGATGCGGGCAGCGACGGCATCCGCCGCACCGGCGACCTGGGCGCCGACGTGCTGGTGCGCCACATCATCGGCCTGGATCCGACGCGGCGCGGCATCGCCATTGCCGATGTGGCCGAGGCCGGCATGCGCCTGACCTTCTGCCGGCGCAATGCACAGGCCGCGCGCGCCGACCTGATGCGCATCTGCGCGGAAATCCGCGAAGAACTGGAGCCCGAAGAACAGACCCTGGCCACCGCGCGCGCGGTGGCGGCCGGGGAGGCCGAAGCAGCGCCGCACCCGGCGCGCCGCATTGCCGGTGCCGTGTACGTGAGCTGCTCGGGGCGCGGCGGGCCACACTTCGGCGCACCGGGCGCCGAGTTGCAGATCGTGCGGCACGCGCTGGGCGACGTGCCGCTGGTCGGTTTCTTTGCGGCGGGGGAGATTGCCCGGCACCACTTGTATGGGTATACGGGGGTGTTGACGGTGTTTACCGGCAACGACTGACCGCCGCCACGGCCAGATCAGGCCGGCTGGAGCAGGCGCGCTGCTGGCGTAGGCATGCCGGCAAACGCAAAATCGACTTCGGGTGCAAGCCCGCTCACGATCCGCGCCACCGACTTGCCCGAGCCGCACGCATGCGTCCAGCCGAGCGTGCCGTGCCCGGTGTTCAGGTACAGGTTGGGCAGCTTCGTCTTGCCGATCAAAGGCACATTGCTCGGCGTCGCGGGGCGCAGGCCGGTCCAGAACTGCGCCTGCGTGGTGTCGCCGGCGCCGGGGAAGAGCTGTTCAACGCGCCGCACGATCGCTTCGCAGCGCACGCGGTTCAAGTCGCGGTCGTAGCCATTGAGCTCGGCCGTGCCGGCAATGCGCAGGCGGTCGCCGGAGGCCGACGTATAGCGCGAGAACACCAGCTTGAACTCGTCGTCGGTCAGCGAAACCTGGTGCGCCTTCGTCGCGTCTTTGACTGGCAGCGTGACCGAATAGCCTTTGGCCGGATAGATCGGCAGGCGAATGCCCAGCGGCGCGGCATACAGCGGACTCAATGAGCCCATCGCAAGCACGAAGGCGTCGCCGCGAATGCGTTGGAAGCGGCCTTCGCTGTCGGTAGCTTCCACGTGGTCGATGCTGCCGCCCGCTTCGCGCAGCGCAGTCACCGTGTGGCTCATGAGGAACTTCACGCCGGCTGCTGTCGCAAGGCGTGCCATTTCGCGTGCGAAGAGGTTGGCGTCGCCGGATTCGTCTTCTGCCGTGTAAGTGGCGCCGGCCAATTGCGGACGGATGTGGGCCAGGGCGGGCTCGATCTTCACTGCCTCATCCGCGGAGATGACTTGCCGTTCGCAGCCGAGTGCGCGCATCTGCTCGGCGGGCGCAAGAGCGCTGTCGAACTCTTTCTGCGTCGTATAGAAGTGCAGGATGCCTTGCGTGCGCTGGTCGTAGGCGATGCCGGTGTCGCGCCGCAATTGCTGCAGCACTTCGCGGCTGTAGGTGCCCAGGCGCACGATCTGCTCGATGTTGTGCTTCGTGCGGCCGGGGGTGCATTCGCGCAGGAACTGCAAGCCCCAGAGCCATTGGCGCATGTCCGCGCGAATGCGAAAGAGCAGCGGGGCGTCTTCCTTGCCCAACCACTGCAGCACCTTGAGCGGTGCGCTCGGATTGGCCCAGGGTTCGGCATGGCTGACGGAGATCTGCCCGCCGTTGGCAAAACTGGTCTCGGCGGCGGGGGTGGCCTGCCGGTCGATGACGGTTACTTCGTGGCCGAGTTGCTGGAGGTAGTAAGCCGAGGTCACGCCGAGCAAGCCGGCGCCAAGAACGATCACGCGCATTTCAAGTACCTTTGAGGTTGAAGCGCTTGAACCGCGGGCGAGGTTGCTATCGAATAAATAGCAAGCAACCGGACGACCGCCGTCCAAGTTGCCGCTCCCCCTGTCCTCGGTACCTGAGAGATTCACCCGTTGCGCCCGCAACGGGTTTGCTCCTTCGGTGCATCACGCAAGGTGATGGCTCTCCAGACGGCGTGTCAGTTGGTGCAGTACATGCCACGAAACTCTTTGAAAGAACTTCAACGGTTTCGTTCGGCCGACCTGAGCGTTTATGGGAGTTTGCGCCTTCGGTGGAGTAGTAAAAAGAACTACTCGCTCTCCTGCATTAACGCCATTGTAGGCTGGGACCGCGAAGAGCCGACCATGGATTTTTGACAATTCGACCAATGGGATAATTGTCATTGATTCGAAACTTCGGGGAGACTCATGATCCTGGTAACCGGCGGCGCGGGCTTCATTGGCGCCAACTTCGTACTCGACTGGCTGGCGCAGAGCGACGAGCCCATCGTGAATCTCGACAAGCTGACCTATGCGGGCAACCTTGAGACGCTCGCCTCGCTCAAGGGCAACCCGAACCACATCTTCGTGCAGGGCGACATCGGCGACAGCGCTTTGGTCGATCGCCTGTTGGCCGAGCACAAGCCACGCGCTATCGTGAATTTTGCCGCGGAATCGCACGTGGATCGCTCTATCCATGGCCCCGAAGACTTCGTGCAAACCAACGTGCTCGGCACCTTTCGCCTGCTCGAGTCGGTGCGCGGCTACTGGAGCGCACTGCCGGCTGAGCAAAAGTCTGCCTTCCGCTTCCTTCACGTGTCGACTGACGAGGTCTACGGCTCACTTTCCAAGACCGATCCCGCCTTTACCGAAGAGAACAAGTACGAGCCCAACAGCCCCTACTCAGCCAGCAAGGCCGCCAGCGACCATCTCGTGCGCGCCTGGCACCACACCTACGGCCTGCCGGTGGTCACCACCAACTGCTCCAACAACTACGGGCCGTTCCACTTCCCCGAGAAGCTCATCCCCCTGATGATCGTCAACGCCCTGGCTGGCAAGCCCTTGCCGGTGTACGGCGACGGCATGCAGGTGCGCGACTGGCTCTATGTGAAGGACCACTGCAGCGCCATTCGCCGCGTGCTCGAGGCCGGCAAGCTCGGCGAGACGTACAACGTCGGTGGCTGGAACGAGAAGCCCAACATCGAGATCGTGAACACCGTGTGCGCGCTGCTCGACGAACTGCGCCCGCGCGCCGATGGCAAACCGTACAAGGAACAGATCAGCTACGTTACCGATCGCCCCGGCCACGACCGGCGCTACGCGATCGATGCACGCAAGCTGGAGCGTGAGCTGGGCTGGAAGCCCGCCGAAACCTTCGACACCGGCATCCGCAAGACCGTCGAGTGGTACCTCGCGAACGCCGAATGGGTGCGCAACGTGCAAAGCGGCGCGTACCGCGCATGGGTCGAGAAGCAATACGACGCCGCACCCGCGGCCAAGGCCACCGCATGAAGCTGCTGCTGCTGGGCAAGGGCGGACAGGTCGGCTGGGAGTTGCAGCGCAGCCTCGCGCCGCTGGGCGAACTGGTGGCGCTCGATTTCGACAGCACCGACTTCAACGCCGACTTCAGCCGTCCCGACCAGTTGGCCGAGACTGTGCTCAAGGTGCGGCCTGACGTGATCGTCAATGCCGCGGCTCACACGGCCGTGGACAAAGCCGAGAGCGAGCCCGACTTCGCGCGCAAGCTCAACGCCACTTCGCCCGGCGTGGTGGCCGAAGCCGCCGGGCAGATCGGTGCACTCATGGTGCATTACTCCACCGACTACGTGTTCGATGGCAGCGGCAGCAAGCCTTGGCAAGAAGACGATGCCACCGGCCCACTCAGTGTGTATGGCCGCACCAAGCTCGAAGGCGAACAGTTGGTGGCCAAGCACTGCGCCAAGCACCTGATCTTTCGCACCAGCTGGGTGTTTGCCGCGCGCGGCGGCAACTTCGCCAAGACCATGTTGCGGCTTGCCAAGGAGCGCGACAAGCTGACCGTCATCGACGACCAATTTGGCGCCCCGACAGGTGCCGAACTGCTGGCCGATGTCACGGCGCATGCGATTCGTGCCACTTTGCAAGACCCTTCCAAAGCCGGCCTGTATCACGCGGTGGCCGGCGGCGAGACCACCTGGTGCGGCTATGCACGCTTTGTGCTTGGGCAGGCGCGCCAAGCCGGCGTAGAGCTCAAGGCCGGCCCCGAACAGGTCGAAGCCGTACCCACGAGTGCCTTCCCCACGCCCGCTACGCGGCCGGCCAATTCGCGCCTCGATACGCGCAAGCTGCAATCCACCTTTGGCCTGGTGCTGCCGCACTGGCAACAAGGCGTCGCCCGCATGCTGCGCGAGACCCTTTAAACGCGCGTTGCCTAGTAAGCAGAGAAAGCAAGAAAGAAATACAACGATGACCACGAAGACCACGCAACGCAAGGGCATCATCCTGGCCGGCGGCTCGGGCACCCGGCTGCATCCCGCCACGCTCGCGCTCAGCAAACAGCTGTTGCCGGTGTACGACAAGCCGATGATCTATTACCCGCTCAGCACGCTGATGCTCGGCGGCATGCGCGACATCCTGATCATCAGCACGCCGCAGGACACCCCGCGCTTCCAGCAGCTGCTGGGCGACGGCAGCCAATGGGGCATCAACTTGCAGTACGCGGTGCAGCCCAGTCCCGACGGGCTCGCGCAGGCCTTCATCATCGGCGACAAGTTCGTCGGCAATTCGCCGAGCGCGCTGGTGCTGGGCGACAACATCTTCTATGGCCACGACTTTGCGCACCTGCTGGCCGATGCCGATGCGAAATCGGCGGGCGCCACGGTGTTCGCCTATCACGTGCACGACCCAGAGCGCTACGGCGTTGTGGCCTTTGATGCACAAGGCAAGGCCAGCAGCATCGAAGAAAAACCGGCCAAGCCCAAGAGCAGCTACGCCGTGACGGGCCTTTATTTCTACGACAACCAGGTCGTCGACATCGCCAAGGCCGTGAAGCCCAGCGCGCGCGGCGAGCTGGAAATTACCGCGGTCAACCAGGCCTACCTGGACCTCGATCAACTCAACGTGCAGATCATGCAGCGCGGCTATGCGTGGCTGGATACCGGCACGCACGAGAGCTTGCTCGAAGCAGGGCAGTTCATCGCAACGCTCGAGCATCGGCAGGGGCTGAAAATCGCGTGCCCTGAAGAGATCGCCTGGCGCAATGGGTTCATCGACCGGGAGCAGTTGGTAAAGCTCGCCGCGCCATTGCAGAAAAATGGCTACGGCAAATATCTGAATCATCTGCTGGCCGAGGAGGTGCGCTCATGAAGGCGACGCCAACCGCGATCCCCGACGTGCTCGTCATCGAACCCAAGGTGTTCGGTGATGCGCGCGGATTCTTCTACGAGAGCTTCAACAGCAAGGCTTTCGACGAGGCGGTCGGACGGCATATAGAGTTCGTGCAGGACAACCATTCGCGCTCTGCCAAAGGCGTGCTGCGGGGGCTGCATTATCAGATCCAGCAGCCGCAAGGAAAGCTGGTGCGTGTGGTGCGAGGCGCCGTGTTTGACGTGGCCGTGGATATTCGCAAGTCATCGCCGACCTTCGGTAAATGGGTGGGCGAGGAGCTCAGCGAGGACAACCACAGGCAGTTGTGGGTGCCTCCCGGTTTTGCGCACGGCTTTCTTGTTCTCAGCGACAGCGCGGATTTCCTCTACAAGACGACCGACTACTACGCGCCGGCGCATGAGCGATGCATTACATGGAACGACAAGGACATTGCTATCGCTTGGCCCAATATCGCGATTGAGCCAATGCTCTCATCGAAGGATGCCGCGGGAACGGCACTGCATCAGGCCGAGATATTCGCTGCGTAATGCAGCGTACGACATTAGTAGGTGGCCGCTGGGACGGCCACACGTCGGATGCAACTGAACACGTGCGATATCCACGAAAACGAATGAGAGATTATGTCTGAGCTTGATTTCAGTGCTGCGCTGGGAAATATTGATATTGCACCCCAGCCGAGCGCTTGGTTGGGCCATATTCCCTTTGGAACATGGATCGTCGAAGTGGTTAGGCCGCGCGTGCTGGTGGAGCTTGGTACGCACTACGGGCACTCTTACTTTTCGTTCTGCCAAGCAGTGGAGCGCGCGCGACTGGACGCCAAGTGCTACGCGATTGACCTCTGGCAAGGCGATGAACACGCTGGCCTCTATGGTGAAGAAGTCTTTGCGCATGTTCAGTCGAGAAATGTCCAGTTCGACAGCTTTTCGCGCTTGTTGCGCATGACGTTCGATGAGGCCATTAGCTATTTCTCGGACGGAAGTATCGATCTATTGCATATCGATGGGCTTCACACATACGAGGCCGTAAAGCACGATTTCGAATCGTGGAAGCCTAAGCTTACGCAACAATCGATCGTGCTCTTTCATGACATCAACGTTCGCGAGCGAGGTTTCGGCGTGTGGCGTCTGTGGGAAGAGTTGTCGAGCGCTTATCCGACGGTCGAATTCATGCACTCGCACGGACTTGGCGTTTTGTTTTATGGTGCTGATCAAAGCCCAGCGGCATTGTCGCTGTTGCGGTCCTTTGGTACACAGAAAGGCCGTGCGTACATCACAAGATTATTCGGTGCATTGGGCCACATGATCGAAGTTGATCGAAAGATCGCCGACATGTCCGTCGTATTGAGCGAGCAGGCTGAAACTGCCACCGCCGGCGAGAAGCGCGTTGGCGAACTGTTAATGCAGAACGCTGAGATCGTGGCTCGACTCAAAGCGAAAGAAGCCGAACTCAATGCTAATGAGGATCGCATTTCGGATATGTATAGGCG
The DNA here is from genome assembly GCF_037203865.1 of Variovorax sp. CCNWLW186. NCBI lineage: Bacteria > Pseudomonadati > Pseudomonadota > Betaproteobacteria > Burkholderiales > Comamonadaceae > Variovorax > Variovorax sp. CCNWLW186. Next base: position 17,978 of record NZ_JBBCBO010000029.1, read on the forward strand.
TCTCAGCCACCTTGAGAGCCAACATGAGGTGCTACGAGCGGCGCGCGCGAAATCCGAAGAAGAGCGAGTGAGCAGTCAATCGCAACTTGCTCAAGCGTTGCAACGAGAGGCCATGCTGGACGCGGCGTTGCGAGAGGTTTTGGCATCGACGAGTTGGAAGGTATCCCGTCCGGTCCGCTGGGCAGGCGCCCGGCTCGCAAATTTGCGTACAGTTAAAAGACTCTTTTCGCCTGCGAGCAAGGCTGCAGGAGGGCGAATGCGTTTGATGCGGACCGCAGGCAAGATCGTAGCGCAAGAGGGAATTTCAGGATTGAAGCGGCGCATAGTCGCCTTTGACCAGTCCGGTTTCGCTGCACATCTACATGCGGAACCGGCGTTGGAACGGCGTCAGACGCAGTACACCTTAAACCAACATTGCGCCACAGTAGACGTAATCGTCTGCGTGCATAACGCGCTATCGGACGTCAAGAATTGTCTTAGTTCGGTAGTCGCTCATACGTTGCCACCATATCGCATTATTGTGGTTGACGATGGCAGCGCTGAAGATACTAAGAATTATCTTGCCGATTTCATCAGGGACCAAGATGGGATATTGATACGCCATGAGGTTGCCCAAGGATACACTCTCGCAGCCAATGCAGGTTTGCGGGCGTCAAGTGGAGAATTCGTAGTTCTGCTGAATAGTGACACTGTCGTTTCTGCCCAATGGCTTGACAGAATGGTTGAGTGCGCAAATTCCGATCCGCGAATTGGTGTGGTGGGGCCTCTAAGTAATACGGCATCCTGGCAGTCTGTCCCTCGGATTTTCGATAACGATGGCGATTGGTCATCCAATCCTTTGCCAACTGGGATGACGATAGCTGCGATGGCGCAACGTGTTGCTATGGCCTCGCGCCGGTCCTATCCGCGGGTGGGGTTTCTCAATGGATTCTGTCTTCTGATTCGTCGCGAGCATTTATCGGACGTTGGCCTTTTTGATGAGGAGAACTTCGGGAAGGGCTATGGCGAAGAAAATGATCTTTGCGTCAGAGCGTTCCTGAAGGGGTGGCAACTGGCCGTCGCCGACGACGTGTATGTGTTTCATGCGCAATCCAAGAGCTATTCCACCGAGCGCAGGATGAAACTTGTGCAGATAGCAGACGAGAATTTGCATCGGAAGCACACCAGCGCTCCGATCATGAGTCAGCTGGAAATCACGCGGTACAACCTTGGGCTGATGGCCGCGCGCAGCCGAATACAGGTAATGGATGAGCGGCTACGCATTCGAGAGCAGATCCGCCAGCAATTCGAAGGTAAGCGAGTGATGGTTGTATTGCCCGTTATGCATGCGGGCGGAGGTGCTAACGTCCTCTTGAGCGAGGCCTCGGTGCTGCAGGAGTGCGGGGTCGATATAGTAATAGCGAATATTGAGGCCGCACGCGCAACATTTGAAACGTCATACCCCGATTGTCGTTTGGCTAAGGTGTGGCTTTCAGATTGGAGTCAATTGTCGGAGCACGCGCCTCTCTATGACGCAGTTGTTGCGACACTCTATAAGTCTGTGTCTTGGATTAGAGTTGCGTTAGAGAAAATGTCGCGCCGACCTGTGGTCGGATACTACATTCAGGACTTTGAGCCCGATTTCTTTGCAGAAGGAAGTGAGGATTATCGACAGGCACTCGCAAGCTACACCGAAATTCCGATGAAGCTTGTGACAAAGACTCAGTGGAATCAGAGGATGGTGGCAGAGAAAACCGGTAGGTCTCCGACGCTTGTTGGTCCAAGTTTCGATTGGATGAGATTTGCTCCACCAGCAGTTCAGCGAAGCTCCGGACAAGTCACCGTGTGCGCCATGGTCCGGCCCTCGACTCCGCGTCGCGCGCCACAGATGACAGTCAACGTTCTGCACCGCTTGCTTACCGAACGTGCGGAGGTGGTTCAAGTGCGTACCTTTGGATGCGATTCTGCGGACCCGATTTTGGATCCGTTGAAGTCGCTCCGCGGCTATCAAAACCACGGTGAACTCAGCTCAGCAGAAGTGGAAGCGTTGATGAAGCGCGTGGACGTTTTCGTAGATCTATCGGTATACCAAGCAATGGGGCTGAGCTGCCTAGAGGCAATGGCGAGTGGCGCAACAGTGGTGGGGCCTCTTTCGGGCGGGCTTCAGGAGATCGTAGTGCATGAAGAATCAGGACTTCTTGTGGATACGAGCAATGAAAATCAGTGCCTCCGGGCTTGCTTGCGCTTGGTCGATGATGTTGATTTGAGGCGCCGCTTGGGTGCGGCAGGCGTAGAGAAGGCCGCAATCTTTTTCCCAGATCGGTCCGCATTGGCATTGATGCAGGCACTTTTTTCGGACAATGCAGAATCGGCGGCACGCCAATGAGGAAGCGCATTCATGTGATGTTTGAATGTGGGGCAGATGGGATGCCTTACGGAGCCAGCCACATTCGTCTGTTGCGTCCTTTGTCGCACCCAAGCGTTCAAGACAAGTTCAGTCTGTCCTATGGAACGAACCTACCTGAATCTGCGGTCGACTTAGTCATTTTGGAGCGCGGATGGCGCCACGACCATACGTTGTCAGATCAGGTGCGGCTACTGAAACGACTTGCGGCACTTGGAATTCCATACATCTATGAGATTGACGACAATCTGCTTGACTTAAATACTGGGCCAGGAGCCCCTGGTTACCCGAGTCCACAGCAGCGGCAAATCATCATCCGGTTCGCTAGAGATGCGGCCGGCTTAATCGTTTCCACCGATGCTCTCAAGCGTCGAATGGCGCGCTTAAATTCTAACATTCGTGTGGTTGGTAATCACTTGGACGAGCGTCTTTTTGATTTTGATTTTTTGAGGAAAAAGGCTGAAAGACGATGGGAGTCCGATAATTCCAGGCTGGTGATTGGGTATATGGGTACCTATTCACATCTTGAGGATCTACTGATGATAGTTGAGCCTCTCAGGCGATTTCTCCGCGCGCGAAAGGATTCGGTTCGAATGGAAATTGTGGGTATTGGCGACGAAGGACTGGTGAGGGGGTTGTTCAACGATTTACCTGTTTCAGTGGTCAAGGTTCCCGTTGAGCAGGTTGAATATCCCAGGTTCATGAAGTGGATGCAGCGTGAGATCGACTGGGATTTTGCAATTGCACCATTGGTCTCGTCCGAATTCAATAATTGCAAATCCGACTTAAAATTCTTAGACTACTCATTGAATTTCATTCCCGGGATTTATAGTGCGACGGAAAGTTATGTCGGGACAATCGTTGATCGAGAAAACGGATTGCTCGCTTCTGCTGACCCCAAGGAATGGCGGGGTGCCTTCGATTTGTTAGCTGAAGATTCGGAGTTCAGGAAGAAATTGTCAGAAGCGGCATTCTCCTATGTCCGGGAATTCCGGACGCTTGAGACAAACGCAGCGTGCTGGAGTGCGGCGATAGAGGCGATTCTTTCGGCGAGGACTCTTGATTAGAGCGTCAGCGTGTTGATTGTCACCAAAAACTGACCCGGCTAGCGCTCTAATGTCTGTCTAAGGCTGACCCACGTAAAACCCTGCCCTCTCATTTTTCAGGCAGGGGATCCTAGGAGTGATAGGCGTGACGACATTGAGTGTCATCAGACGCTGGGCCCTGTGCGAGCAGATGTCCATTCGCGAGATTGCAAGCGTACAGGCCTGTCTCGCAACACCGTGAAGAAGTACCGGCGAAGAAGCGCTGCGCTACGCCAAGCGGGCGAGCTCGAGCAAGCTCGATCCCTATGCCGAGAAGCTCGCGACCTGGCCCGCGATTGAGACCACTAAATCGCGGAAACAGCGGCGCAATCTGCTGCAGATCCACACACCCAACCTAAAAGGAGAACATCACGCACTTATCCACACCATGAAGCCTTGGGGCTCATAAAGCGGGTGGGTCAGTATTCAATGAAATCTAGGGTCAAAGGTCGGTGCAATCCAACAAAGCTTAGCATGCCTTAATGGTTGATCGGTCCCGAGCCCGATTTTCGTCCGGGCGATAGGGCGGTGTTTCCATAGATGTGGCGCTTACCAAGATGACGCACTTGGGACGGACAGCAGCAGCGCCACCGGATGCGCCACGGGTTCGGTCTTGATCGCCAGTACTTCGCCGCACACTGCTCCGCGACTCGTCAGATCAGCCTAGAGCGCGATTTGCGTGCCCCCGACCTCGTTAGCGTCGATCAGCAATATATTCAAAACGACAAGTCTTGGGAATTCCGCCGAAGATCGGCCTCCACCATCATCTGACAGAGTTGCTCAAGTGTGGTGACAGGCTCCCATCCAAGTTTGGCCTTGGCCTTGGCGGGATTGCCGATCAGAAGCTCCACCTCGGCTGGGCGATGGAATTTCGGATTGATGCGCACCACGGTTTTGCCCGTCGCCGTTTCGACCGCAGACTCCGCTTCGCCGGAGCCCCTGAACTCGATCGCCATTCCAGCGGCCTTGAACGCCATAGCGACGAACTCACGCACGGTTTCCGTACGATTCGTTGCCAGCACGTAGGTATCGGGTTCCTCCGCTTGCAGCATGCGCCACATTCCTTCGACATACTCTTTCGCGAAGCCCCAATCGCGCTTGGCGTCAAGATTGCCGAGCTCCAGTACGTCCATCTTGCCCAGCTTGATTTTTGCGACGCCATCGGTGATCTTGCGGGTCACGAATTCCCGGCCACGCAAGGGGCTCTCGTGATTGAAAAGAATGCCGCTGCAACCGAAGATGCCGTAGCTCTCCCGGTAGTTGATGGTCATCCAGTGCGCATAGAGCTTTGCGACACCGTAGGGGCTCCGAGGATAAAAAGGCGTTTCCTCGACTTGGGGAATGGCTTGCACCTTACCGAACATCTCCGACGTGGAGGCTTGATAGAAGCGGATTTTCGGGTTGACCAGGCGGATGGCTTCGAGGAGGTGCAGTGCGCCCACCCCAGTGATCTGCGCGGTGGCCACGGGCTGATTGAAACTGACGCCCACGAAACTCTGTGCAGCAAGGTTATAGACCTCGTCCGGCGCGGCGTCGCGAATCAGTGTGATTGAGCTGCCCAGGTCGGTAAGGTCGTACTCGACAAGATGCAGATCGGGGTTTTTTTGAATGCCGAGTTCCTCGATGCGCCAGAAGTTGACGGAACTGGTGCGGCGGTAAGTGCCGTAGACGACGTACCCTTTGGCAAGCAACAGTTCAGCCAAATAGGCGCCGTCTTGACCCGTTATGCCCGTAACCACCGCATGTTTCTTCATGGAAGCCCCTAATTGGAAAAGCGCACAAAGTTCTGCGGCGGAAAGAATTCGCCGCGGCACCACGATTCTGCCAAATCGGCAAATCGAAAGTGCGCGATTCTTTCTTCCAATTAGGAGAGAAGAGCGATGTGCTACGCCCTGGGTCGTCTCACAGCGCCTTCATGGCGCTTCAGGACGAGAACCCAGGGGCGAGCGGTGCCAGCCCAGCGGGCTCAGATCACATCTCGAGCTGCGACAGATCGGCCTCTTCGAGTCGGCCATGGCTGAGCTTGAGAACCATGTTGCATTCCTTGGCGATCAGCGTCGGCGAATGAGAGGCAAGTACCAGAATGCCGGACTTCGAAACCACGTCTCGCATGCGCTTCTCGGCCTTCTCGGTGAAGTCGGCATCACCGACGGAGAGCCATTCGTCCATGAGAAGGATGTCTGCTTCCACGCTGGTGGAGATCGAAAAGGCAAGCCGCATCATCATGCCGGTCGAATAGGTGCGGACCGGCATGTCGACGTACTGCCCAAGTCCGCTGAACTCGCAGATTTCAGGCGTCAGTCGGTCGATTTCCTTCTTGCTCAGCCCCATGACGAGGCCGCGCAGCATGATGTTCTCGATGCCCGTTGCATCGGGCTCGATGCCCAGGGATGGATCAATCAGGCTCGATACGGTGCCTTCGCGCCGGAATTCGCCGGCGGAAGGCTCGTAGACGCCCGCCAACGTGCGTAGCAGGGTCGATTTGCCCGCGCCGTTGTGCCCGATCAGCCCCAGCCGGTCGCCGCTTTTCAACTCGAGGTTGATGTCGCTCAGTGCCTGAACGACTGTGACGCCGGTTTCCTTCCCAAACCTGCCGCCGGTGACGGACGCCGCCAGTGTCTTTTTCAAGGATGCCGCTCCCGCGCCGTAGATCGGGAAATTAACAGCAACGTTTTTTAGTGAAATGGAAGCCATGTATCAGAGCCAGTAGACGACACGTCGACGGTATTTCGAGAACAGGAGCGTGGAGGCGACGAGCGTCAAAGCCGTCCACCCCAGAATCCCCCACCAACTGTGAGAAGTGGCGACTCCTCCCATCAATGGAGTCCGCAGCAAGTCGAGCATTTGGGCAAACGGATTCCAGAGGATGTACTTGGCGCGGTCAGGCAGACTCTCAGGGAGCCAGAACACAGGCGTCAGAAACATCAGCATCTGCATCACGCTGCTGACGATCTGCGTCACGTCTCGAAAGCGGGTGCAGACGAGGCCGAGCAGCAGTCCAAGCGCATGGGCATTGATGATGGCAATAACCATTGCTGGAATGATCAGCAGCGCAGACGCTGAAAGAGAGATTCCCGCCCAAAGCGCAACTGGAACGTAGAGGACGATCTGGTGTGCAAATTGAATCAGATTTCTGGCGATGCTCCGCCAGACGAACAAGCTGATCGGAAAATAGCCCTGCTTGAGGTAATTGGAAGAGCCCACAAAGGCATTGCACGACTCCGTCACCACACTGGAGAAAAAGCCCCAGAAGATGATTCCCAGTGCAAGGTGGGGAAAGAACTTGGAGAGTTCTGTACCAAACAGGGAGCTATAAAGGGGGCCCATGCCGCCGATCATCGCCCCCATGCTCAACGTGAGCCATAGAGGGCCAAGCATCGAGCGACGGTAGCGCAGCACAATGTCGAACCACGCAAGCGTCCACCAGATGTCTGTACGGCGGGTGCCTTCCCACCAATCAGCCCAGGCATTCCGATGTAAATTGGAGTGAATTTGGCTCATACGCTTCCGAAAGTGTCTGCCAGGCCGGCGATATAGTCGCCACCGAGATATTCGTCACACTGGATTGCGATGAGCACCAGTTCTTCGTTGCCGATGTTGGTCAAGCGTTGTTTCTCTTCAATGGGTATGGCGCAATATTGCCAGACGCGGCTTTATTCCTGGCACCGTCGGTTTGCAAAGGCGCCGCATGCGCCAACAGTCCAGTGCTCTGCGCTGTGCGGCCAGTGGTGATCGAGCGATTTTACGGGTAGCTCTCGGGTGCTTCTTGGCATGGCAGCTGCAAGTCCTGCCACTTGCCTTGAAGAGTTCCGAAGATAATCGTCCGCCGCCCGCGTGCCTGGTAGGGTGATTCCCTCTCCGGCCTCGCTTACCTGTTCCAGTATTCCCCACAAGCCCCACTCCGCTTCTTCGGGCACGCAATATGAAATCTTTTGATCGGCTCGGTCTTGGCTTGGACGCACTTTGGCGAGGTTCAGGGTGGTAAGGCGCATGCAGCGGGCCTGGAAGTTGTTCCAGAAGTCGGGCTGGCGCGGTATCCGATGGGAGTTGCGCCGGCGCCTCGGCGGCTACAACGATTATTCCAAGTGGGTGCGGCGCTACGACACTCTCACGCCTGAACTGCGCGAAAAGATCTCGCAGCGTGTGTCGGCGATGAAAGACCGCCCGCTGATCTCCGTGCTGATGCCGACCTACAACCCCAACCCGGCGTGGCTGCGCGAAGCCATCGAGTCGGTTCGTGGGCAGGTCTATCCGCATTGGGAGCTGTGCATTGCCGACGACGCTTCGCCTTCGGCCGAGGTGCGAGAGGTACTCAAGTCGTACAGCGAGACAGATCCCCGCATCAAAGTGGTGTTCCGGGCTGAAAACGGCCATATCTCCGCGGCATCGAACAGCGCGCTGGAACTGGCGGTGGGACCCTGGGTGGCGCTCATGGACCACGACGACCTGCTGCCGGCCCATGCATTGTTCTGGGTGGCCGATTGCATTGCCGAGCACCCTGGCGTGCAGCTGATCTACTCGGACGAGGACAAGGTCGACGAAGGCGGCCATCGCTTCGGGCCGTATTTCAAGTCGGACTGGAACGTCGATCTCTTTCGCTCGCAGAACATGTTCAGCCACCTCGGCGTGCTGTCCACCGAACTCATGCGCTCGGTTGGCGGTTTTCGCGCGGGGCTCGAAGGTTCGCAGGACTGGGACTTGGTGCTGCGCTGCATGGAGCGCGTGGAGCCGGAGCAGATTCAACACATCCCCCGCGTGCTTTATCACTGGCGGGTGCATGCAGAAAGCACGGCCGGCTCGATGACGGCCAAGCCCTACGCGGCTATCGCGGGCGAGCGGGCACTGAATGAGCACTTTGTGCGCACGGGTGTGCGCGCCACTGCCGAGCATCTGGATTTCGGCTACCGGGTGCATTACGCCTTGCCTGATGTCTTGCCCCTGGTTTCGTTGATCATTCCAACGCGCGACGCGCTGCCTCGGGTGCGCCAGTGCGTCGGCTCCATCTTGCAGAAGACAAGTTACTCGCGCTACGAGATCATCATCGTCGACAACGGTTCCGACGACCCTGCGACGCTGGCCTGGTTGAAGACCGTTGCCGCGGACCACCCGAACATTCGGGTGCTGCGCGACGACCGGAGTTCCAGCTATCCAGCGCTGAACAACGGTGCGGCAGCCATCGCGCAAGGCGATGTGATCGCACTGCTCAACCACGACATCGAAGTCATTTCGCCCGACTGGCTGAGCGAGATGGTGAGCCTCGCACTGCAGCCTGGCGTCGGCGCTGTCGGCGCGCGGCTCTGGTATCCGGACAAGACGCTTCAGCACGCGGGTCTGATCCTGGACGCGAAGGACATCGCAACCCATCCGCATCGCGGAATGCCCGCGGGAAGACCCGGCTACGGCGGACGCGCCGCGCTGATCCAATCTTTCTCGGCCGTCTCAGCCGAATGTATGGTGATCCGGAAAAGCCACTACGAACAGGTCGGCGGATTCGATGAGAGTCATCTGAAGGAGTTTTTTGGCGACGTCGATTTTTGTCTCCGCTTGCGCGCTTCGGGCTTGCGCAACCTGTGGACGCCTCATGCGGAACTATTCCTGCACCAGCCGGCTATTCACTCCAGGAATGCCTCCCCGCACGGAAAACACCAGTTCCAGGAAGAGGCCGCCTACATGCAGCAACGCTGGGGCGAGTTGCTGAAGAACGACCCCGCCTACAGCCCGAACCTCATGCTCGCGCGCGAAGACTTCAGCTACGCCTGGCCGCCGCGCCTGGCGCCGGTTTGAAGATGCAGGGTATTTCAGTCGCGCTTTGCACGCGCAATGGCGCGCGCTTCGTGGCGGCGCAGGTGCGCAGCATCTGCACGCAAGACAGGCCGCCGAGCCAGATCGTGCTTTCAGACGACGGTTCGACGGATGAGACCATTGCCACGGTGCGCAGCACCCTGGCCGCTTGCGGCGCTGCCGAAAGCGTCGAGCTCGTCGTTTTCCAGAATTCGCCGGCACTGGGCGTCACCCGCAATTTCGAGCAGGCCGTGCGGGCATGCACCCACGAACTCATCGCGCTCAGCGACCAGGACGACGTGTGGCACCCGGGCCGGCTGGCCCGCATGGCGGCCCGCTTCGAAGCTGAGCCCGAGCTGCTGCTGCTGCACACCGATGCCCGCCTGGTCGACGCCGAGCTCGCACCGCTGGGCACTTCGCTCTTTCACGCGCTAGAGGTACGACCCGCCGAACTGGCTGCCATTGCAAGCGGAAATGCCTTCGATGTGCTGTTGCGGCGCAATCTGGTCACCGGTGCCACCACCATGTTTCGCAAGGAACTGCTTGAATTCGCCTTGCCGTTCCCCGAGGGCTGGGTGCACGACGAGTGGCTCGGCGCGGTGGCCGCGGCCACCGGCCGTGTCGATGTGCTGGCGGAGCCGCTCATCGACTACCGGCAACATGCAAGCAACCAGATCGGCGCGCGCCGGCCGACGCTCTCTGAAAAGATCGGCAAGGCCTTTGTCGAGCGCGGCGACAAGCATTGGGCGCGGCTGCGCAGGGCGGAGGCGCTGCTGGACCGGCTGAGCTCCCTCGGCGCGAAGGTGCAACCGAAGTACCTCGAGGCCCAGCGTGCCAAGGTGGCGCACCAGCGCTTCAGGGCCGAGTTGCCCCGATCGAGGCTTGCGCGCCTCGGTCCGGTAATGCTGGAGGCCGCTCGCGGCCGCTATGACCGCTTCGGGCGCGGCTGGCACGCGGTGGCGCAGGACCTGCTCGAGCGCGGATAGCTCGGGCTCGCGGGACCGTGCTTAGCGGGTGCCCGCCTTCAGCCGCCTATAGCGCCAGAAGGCTCCCGAAGTCCACACCTTCAGCAAGCTGGTTACGTGCCAGTACAGATGCTTTTTGCTGCTGCGGCTGGCACGCTGCGCCTCGTGGCGCGCCAGCAGGTCTTCTCCCACCTGCAGCTTCCAGCCCGCGAGTTGCGTCCGGGCACAGATGTCGAAGTCTTCCCCGTACATGAAGAAGCGCTCGTCGAAGCCGCCGATCTGTCGGTAGGCGCTGCTTCGAAACAGCATGAACAGGCCCGGAATCCAGGCGGGCACCGCCGGGCGTTCATAGCCCGGCTTCCGGCGGGTCACGATTTCGAGCGGCGTGATGATCTCGCGATGCTGCTCGGGCGTGCTCTTGCCTGGCTCCAGGATGCGCGGCGTCAACAGGCCGGCGTCAGGCGCGGCCTGGGCAATCAAGGGCGCCAGCACGTCGCCGTCGAAGCGGATGTCCGGGTTGAGCACCAGGAACCACGGCGTCTCGCAGTGCTGGAACGCCTGGTTGTGGTTGGCCCCAAAGCCCTTTGGCTGGGCGTTTTCGATGCGCTCGACCGGAAAGCTCCATTCCTGGCCCGCCAGCACATCGGGTTCGGGGATGTTCAGCGTGAGCACGACCTTGGCGGTCGATGCACCGCTGAAGCGGTCCAACTGCTCGAGCAGCGGCCTGATCAGCGCAAGCTGACCGTGGCTGACGATCGAAACGGTGATGGGGGGAAGGGAGGGGGAGGGCGCTGGCATGGTCTAATTTCGCTCGGGAATTCTAGAGTTCCCCAACACCCACACATGATTGCTCTGATCGTCATCAGTTTTTTTGCCTCTGCCTTCGCGGTGCAGCTGTTCATGCGCCGGGCGCGACGGCATGCGCGGCTCTACGGCACGGACATGCCCCAGCGCTTCCACAAGGGCCATGTGCCGCGCCTCGGCGGCGCCGGAATCATGTTCGGCATGGGGGTGGCCTGGCTGGCGGCCGGCATCACGGGAACCGATCCGTTCAACGTGTCGTGGCCGGTCAAGACCTCGATGCTCACGCTGCTGTGCATTGCACCGGCCGTCATCGCCGGCATCCTCGAAGACGTGACGCAGAACGTGAGGGTGCGCTACCGGCTGGGGCTCACCATCGGCTCCGCCTTGCTGGCCTGCTGGATGCTCGGGCTCAGCCTGTCGCGCACCGGCATCGAGGCTGTCGACGGCTGGCTGGCGCTGGTTCCCTATGGCGCCGTTCTGTTCGCGGCGCTGGCCATCGGCGGGCTGCCGCATGCCTTCAACATCATCGACGGCTACAACGGGTTGGCCGGCACCGTGGCCGTGCTGGTCTGCCTTGCCATTTCGCACGTGGCGCTGCAGGTGGGCGACCGCCAACTCGCGGCGATGATGGTCTGCCTGGTCGGCGCCACCGTCGGCTTTTTGATCTGGAACTACCCGCGCGGCAAGATCTTCGCCGGCGACGGCGGTGCCTATGTGTGGGGCATGGTCATCGCCGTGGCCTGCGTCACGCTCGTGCAGCGGCACCGCGTCGTCTCGCCGTGGTTCCCGATGCTGCTGCTGATCTACCCGGTCTGGGAAACGCTGTTTTCCATCTACCGCAAGCTCGCGCGCGGGCAGTCGCCCGGCACGGCCGACGCGCTGCACTTTCACCAGTTGATCTTTCGGCGCATCGTGCGGGTGGCGTTCGCGGACGACGAGGCCCGCCAATTGCTCGCCCGCAACAACAGGACCTCTCCCTACCTGTGGATGTTCGCAGCGCTGTCGGTGGTGCCGGCCGTGCTGTTCTGGAACAACACCATCGTGCTGATGCTGTTTTGCCTGCTGTTCGTCACGACCTATGTGGGTGCGTACCTGATGATCGTGCGATTCAAGGTGCCGCGCTGGCTGCGCCCGTGACAGCGCGCAAGACGGCCCGCTTGTTGCGACAATTTCCTCTATTCATCGTCCTCCTCACCGTTTTGGAGCCTGCCCGCCCATGACCGACCCCGTCCTCAACATTCCCCCGCGCGACAAGGCCGAGATCCTGGCCCAGGCGCTGCCGTACATCCGCAAGTTCCACGGCAAGACCATCGTCATCAAGTACGGCGGCAATGCCATGACCGATCCGGCCCTGCAGGCCGACTTCGCGGAAGACGTGGTGCTGCTCAAGCTGGTCGGCATGAACCCCGTGGTGGTGCACGGCGGCGGCCCGCAGATCGAGGCGGCGCTCAACCGCCTTGGCAAGAAGGGCAGCTTCATTCAGGGCATGCGCGTGACCGACGCCGAGACCATGGAAGTCGTCGAATGGGTGCTGGCCGGCGAAGTGCAGCAGGACATCGTGGGCCTGATCAACCAAGCCGGCGGCAAGGCCGTGGGCCTGACCGGCCGCGACGGCGGCATGATCCGCGCGCAAAAGCTCAAGATGGCCGACCGTGCCGACCCCAACCTGCATCACGACGTGGGCCAGGTCGGCGACATCGTCTCCATCGACCCCAGCGTGGTCAAGGCGCTGCAGGACGACGCGTTCATTCCGGTGGTCAGCCCCATCGGCTTCGGCGAGGAGAACGAGAGCTACAACATCAATGCCGACGTGGTCGCCGGCAAGCTTGCCACCGTGCTCAAGGCCGAGAAGCTCATGCTCCTGACCAACACGCCCGGTGTGCTCGACAAAGACGGCAAGCTGCTCACCAACCTGAGCGCACGCGAAATCGATGACCTGTTTGCGGACGGCACTATCTCGGGGGGCATGCTGCCCAAGATCGAAGGCGCGCTCGACGCAGCCAAGAGCGGCGTGAACGCGGTGCACATCATCGACGGGCGGGTGCCGCACGCCATGCTGCTCGAAATCCTGACCGACCAGGCCTACGGCACGATGATTCGCGCGCGCTGAGCCAATCTCCGCGGGCTGGGCTCAGCCCTCGTACCCGTTCGGGTTACCCTGCTGCCAGCGCCAGCTGTCCGCACACATCTGGTCCAGCCCGCGATGCGCACGCCAACCCAGCGTGGCCTGCGCGAGCGAGGGGTCGCCCCAGTACGCGGGCACATCGCCAGCCCGGCGCGGGCCGATCTCGCAAGGAATTGTTCGCCCGCTCGCGCGTTCGAACGCATGCACAACCTCCAGCACTGAAGCGCCGCGGCCGGTGCCGAGGTTCAGCGTGACCAAGCCTGGATTGGCCTCCGCATGCCGCAGGGCCGCGACGTGTCCTTCGGCCAGGTCCATCACGTGCACGTAGTCGCGCACGCCGGTGCCGTCGGGCGTGGGGTAGTCGTTGCCGTGGATCACCAGCTTGTCCCGCTGCCCCACGGCCACCTGGCACACGAAGGGCATCAGGTTGTTCGGCTTGCCTTGCGGGTGTTCTCCGATGAGCCCGCTTTCATGCGCGCCGACGGGGTTGAAGTAGCGCAGCAGCGCGATGCGCCATTCCGGTTCGGCGCGGTGCAAATCGGTGAGTGCTTCTTCGACCATGTGCTTCGAACGGCCATAGGGGCTGGCCGGCCTGCAGGGCGCGTCTTCCGGAATGGGTGAATGGTCGGGTTCGCCGTACACCGTGGCGGAAGACGAAAAAATCAAGGTCCGCACGCCCGCCTGCTGCATGGCCGAAGCAAGCACGAAGCTTCCGTGCACGTTGTTGTCGTAGTAGGCCAGCGGGTCGGCCACCGAGTCGCCGACGGCCTTGAGGCCGGCAAAGTGGATCACGGCCGAGAAACGTTCGCTCCCCAGCACGCGGTCGAGCAGGGCCCTGTCGCGCACGTCGCCTTCGATCAGCCGCGGTGCGCTGCCCGTGATCTGGCGCAAGCGTTCCAGCACGCGCACATCGCTGTTGCCCAGGTTGTCCAGGATCACCGGCACATAGCCGGCCGCGGCCAACGCCACGCAGGTGTGGCTGCCAATGAAACCCGCCCCTCCGGTCACCAGTACGCTGTTGGCCATGAAAAACTCTTTACTTTGTCAGGGAAGTTGATTCTGTACGAGCTTTCCCGCCCCGTTTGCACGCGCTCACTGCGCGGCCCTGTGCGAGAATCAATTGATTACATCTTTGCACGCGCTCCCATGCAGAACGAAGAGACAAGCTATCCCGGCGTAGAAACTCCAACCGAGCCGCTGGCAGCCGCCGCCCCCGTGCGAAAGCGCCCCAAGCCCGGGGAAAGGCGCGTGCAAATTTTGCAGGCGCTGGCCGCCATGCTGGAACAGCCCGGTGCCGAGCGGGTGACCACGGCGGCATTGGCCGCGCGGCTCGACGTGAGCGAGGCTGCGCTTTACCGTCACTTCGCGAGCAAGGCGCAGATGTTCGAAGGCCTCATCGATTTCATCGAGCAGAGCGTCTTCACCCTGGTCAACCAGATTCTCGAGCGCGAAGGTGCCACCGGCGCGCAGCAGGCCGCAAGAATCCTCACGCTGCTGGTGCAGTTTGCCGAGCGCAACCCCGGCATGACGCGTGTCATGGTGGGCGACGCACTGGTGTTCGAGAACGAGCGGCTCCAGCAGCGCATGAACCAGTTCTTCGACAAGATCGAAGCCACGCTGCGCCAAGTGCTGCGCGGCACGGCCGCCGCTGACGGTTCTGCAACCCCCACGGTCGACGCGCAGGTGCGCGCCGCCGCGCTCACGGCCTTCGTGGTCGGCCAGCTGCAGCGCTTCACGCGCTCGGGCTTCCGCCGCGCGCCCTCGGAACACCTCGAAGCCACGATCGCGCTGATCGTCTAGGTGGCAGCGCCGGCGCGCCGCCGGTCGCGGAGAGATCGCCTCCTGAGATTGCCTCCTATCGATGCGATAGTTGAATATGACGTGACGCCGTCATATTCATTGACAAAATACATGGGCTCCACAACTCACGAGGAAAGCCCACAAATGACCGACTCCCGCAAGCTCACCACCGAAAACGGCGCGCCCGTCGAGAACAACCAGCAGTCGCAGACGGCCGGCGTCAACGGCCCTGTGCTGATGCAGGACCACAACCTCATCGAGAAGCTTGCGCGCTTCGACCGCGAGCGCATTCCGGAGCGCGTGGTGCATGCGCGTGGATCGGGCGCCTTCGGCACTTTCGAAGTCACGGCCGACGTGTCGAAATGGACCAAGGCCAAGTTCCTCGGCCAGGTGGGCAAGAAGACCGAAGTGCTGGCCCGTTTCTCGACCGTGGCGCTCGAACTCGGCTCGGCCGACACCGTGCGCGACCCGCGGGGCTTTGCGCTCAAGTTCTATACCGAAGAAGGCAACTACGACCTCGTCGGCAACAACACGCCGGTCTTCTTCATTCGCGATCCGCTCAAGTTTCCCGACTTCATCCACTCGCAAAAGCGCGACCCCTACAGCCACGTGCAGGAGCCCAATAACGCGTGGGACTTCTTCTCGCATTCGCCCGAAGCCACGCACCAGTTCACCTGGCTCTTCGGCGACCGCGGCATTCCGAAGAGCTACCGCCACATGGACGGTTTCGGCTCGCACACCTTCCAGTGGGTGAACGCCAAGGGCGAGGCCTTCTGGGTCAAGTACCACTTCAAGACCAACCAGGGCATCGAGACCTTCGTGGCCGAAGAGGCGCAGCGCGTGGGGGGCGAAAACCCGAACCACCACCACCTCGACCTGCTGCACTCCATCGAGCGCGGCGAGTTCCCGACCTGGAAGGTGCAGGTGCAGATCATGCCCGTGGCCGAAGCGCAGACCTACCGCTTCAACCCCTTCGACCTGACCAAGGTCTGGTCGCACAAGGACTATCCGAAGATCGACATCGGCATCCTCACGCTCAACCGCAACCCCGACAACTACTTTGCCGAAATCGAGCAGGCCGCGTTCAACCCCGCCAACTTCGTGCCCGGCATCGGTCCGTCGCCCGACAAGATGCTGCAAGGCCGCCTGTTCAGCTACGGCGACACGCAGCGCTACCGCCTGGGCATCAACCACACGCAGCTGCCGGTGAACCGTCCGCACGCCACCACGGCGCAAAACTACGGCCGCGACGGCGCGATGCGCGGCGACGGCAACGGCGGCCGCGGCCCCAACTACGAGCCCAACAGCTTCAGCAACGCGCCCAAGCAGACCAACGAGCCGGTGTATGCGCCGCTCGAGATCCACGGCTGGACCGGCAGCCACCAGTGGCAGCAACACCCCGAGGACACCGACTTCGTTCAGGCCGGCGACCTTTATCGCCTGATGGACGAAGCAGCCAAGGAGCGGCTGGTGAACAGCATCGCGGGCGGGCTGGGCGCCGTGACGCGGCAGGACATCATCGACCGCTCGATCGGCTACTTCCGCCAGGCCGATGCCGACTACGGCGCGCGGCTCGAGCGGGCCGTGAAGGCCGTGCAGGCGAAGATCAAGGGCGAGGAAGTGAGCGTCCAGGTCGGCAAGCCGGCGCACGACACAAGCCGGAGCTGATCCGCCGCAGCCCATGGGTACCCAGGGTACCCATGGCGCCGCATGGGTCCGGATGGCGCACTCGACTTGCCTGGTTGCGAGGCGTACGATCAGCGCCCCCTTGCCGCTGAGTCGCGGCGACAAGCCTGTGTTCGCGTAGCTTCTGAACGGAGGTTCGTATGAGCTATCACCTGGAAGGTCGCCTGCTCGAGGTTTGCAACTGCAATGTCCTGTGTCCCTGCTGGATCGGCGAGGACCCCGACAACGGCACCTGCGACACCATCGTCGCGTGGCGCATCGACAAGGGAACCATTGACGGCATCGACGTCGGCGGCAACACCATCGCAGCCGTGGCCCACGTGCCCGGAAACATCCTCCAAGGCAACTGGACGGCGGCGATCTTCGTCGACGACAACGCCTCCAAGGAGCAGGAAGAAGCGCTGCTCAAGGTCTACACCGGGCAAGCCGGCGGGCCGATCGCCGACCTGGCCAAGCTCATCGGCGAGGTCGTGTCGGTCGAGCGGGCGCCCATTCGCTTTACGGTGAACGAAGGCAAGGGCGAGCTGGAGATTGGCACCGACTACTACGCCGAACTCGAGCCCTACCGCGGCGCCACCGGCGGCCAGACCACGCTGTCCGACACCGTGTTTTCCACCGTGCCGGGCGCGCCGGTGTTCGTCGGCAAGGCGCCCACCTACCGGTCGAAGAACCACGCGCTGGGCATCGACCTGAATCTGAAGAACCACAACGCGCTGCAAAGCACTTTCGTGTTCGACTCATGAGCGCCGCGTTGCCGCGCAACGCAGTCCGCCACCGCCGCGTGTTCCTGCCGGTTCTTGCCGCGCTCGCCACGCTCGCGTGGCTGGTGTTGTGGGCTTGGGCACGCAGCCCTTACGGACGCTATCTCGAACATGGCGACTGGACCGTCTCTGGCCCAGCCGCCTTCCTGTGCCAGGTCGTCCCGGCCGGTGGCGTGGTCGTGCCTGCCGTGCTCTACGCCGCGGCGTGGATCCTCATGACGGCCGCCATGATGCTGCCGACCACGCTGCCGCTGTTCAACGCCTTCGACCGACTGACCGCCGGGCGGGCCGACCACGCACGCCTTCTCACCATGCTGGGGCTCGGCTACATGGCGGTGTGGGGCGCTTTCGGCCTGCTGGCGCACGGGCTCCACAGCGCGGTGCTGGCACTGCTGGCCAGCGCGCCGACGCTGGCCTGGCATGGCTGGGTCATCGGTGCCGCGACCATTGCGCTGGCCGGCGCCTTCCAGTTCAGCCGCCTCAAGCACCAGTGCCTGGAGAAGTGCCGAACGCCTCTGAGCTTCGTCATCGAGCACTGGCGCGGCCATGCGCAAGCCCGCCAGGCATTCGTCCTGGGCATGCACCATGGTCTCTTCTGCGTCGGCTGCTGCTGGGCGCTCATGCTGTTGATGTTCGCGCTCGGCACCGGCAGCCTTGGGTGGATGCTGCTGCTGGCCGTGGTCATGGCACTGGAGAAGAACGTTTCCTGGGGCCATCGGCTGAGCGCGCCGCTCGGGTTCGCGCTGCTGGGATGGGCTGTCTTCATGGTGGCCTCCCATGTCTGAAGTTGTGTCCGAGGCACGCCGCGGCCCGTCCACCCTGCAGACCATCGCCCTGACGGCGGTGGCCATGCTCGCGTTCGCGGCCAACTCGCTGTTGTGCAGGCTCGCACTGCAGCGGCAGGGCATCGACCCGGCCAGCTTCGGCAGCATCCGGCTGGTTTCCGGTGCAATCACGCTCCTGCTTGTCGTGCAGCTGAGGTCGCGGCCGCCTTCGGCCGCCCGAGCCGACTGGCTCGCTGCCGCCATGTTGTTTGCCTATGTGGCTTTCTTTTCTTTTGCTTACCTGAGCCTTTCCGCGGGCACGGGCGCGCTGATCCTGTTCGGCGCGGTTCAGCTCACCATGCTTGGCGCGGGCCTTGGCGCGGGCGAACGCTTCGGTCCCGTCGCTTGGCTCGGCTTCGTTCTGGCGGCGGGCGGGCTGGTCTACCTGGTGTTGCCCGGTGTTGCCGCACCGCCGCTCCTGGGCGCCGTGCTGATGGCCGTCGCCGGCGTGGCGTGGGGCGTGTATTCGCTCCGCGGCCGTGGCGTGCCCAACCCCTTGGCCGCCACCTCGCGCAACTTCTTGCGGGCGGTGCCGCTGGCCCTGGCACTCAGCGTCGTTTTTGTGGCGCGCGCCCATGCGGACGCAACCGGCATCGCGTTGGCCGTGGCCTCCGGCGCGCTGACGTCGGGCCTCGGCTATGTGGTCTGGTATGCGGCGCTGGCCCGTCTTTCGGCCATGCAGGCGGCCACCGTGCAGCTGTCGGTGCCGCTCCTGGCTGCGTTCGGCGGGGTGCTGCTGCTCTCGGAAGCAATCACGCCGCGGCTGGCGGCCGCGTCGGTGGCCATCCTGGGTGGCATTGCCATCGTGCTGAGCCAGAAGTCGCGCAACGCACGCCGCTAGATGAGCGCGAGCGCTGGCTTCTACGCGATTGCCACGCCCACCTTGGAACCGGCCGCGACGATTTCTCCCCACGTTGCATCGTCCAGCCAGATGCCGCTGCGCTCGCGCGCCACACGTGCGGCGCGCTCGGGTTCGCCCGCGATCTGCACCTGGTCGAAGCCCGCGCCCGGCGGGCTCTGGCGCAGCCAGTCGACGAAGGCTGTCGCTTCCTGCGCGAAGCTTTCCTGCGTTCCCAGCTTCGCGGGATCGATCAGGATGGTCAGCATGCCGTTGAGCACCGTGCGCGCCGTATCGGCCGGGCGGTGCCAAGTGCCACCGCCGGTGAGTGCCCCGCCCAGCAGCTCGCAGGCCATGGCCATGCCGTAGCCCTTGTGCTCGCCGAAGGTCATGAGCGCGCCGAAGAGGCCGTTGGATTGCGGCACCACCACCACGCCCGGGTCATTGGTCGGCGCGCCGCGCTCGTCGATCAGGTAGCCGTCGGGCACCTGCTCGCCCTTGTTGTGCGCAACGCGCATCTTGCCCTGTGCCACGCGGCTGGTCGCAAAGTCGAGCAGAAACGGCTCGGCCCCCGCCAGCGGAATGCCGATGCAGCACGGGTTGGTGCCAAAGCGCCCGTCGCCGCCGCCCCATGGCGCCACCACGGGCCGCGAAAGCACATTGACGAAGTGCATCGACACCAGGCCTTCGGCCGTCGCCATTTCGGCGAAGTGCCCGATGCGGCCCAGGTGGTGCGCGTTCGCGAGCGTGAAGATGCAGCTGCCGTGCTGCTTCGCCCGTGCGATGCCGAGCTCCATCGCCTGCACGCCGACGATCTGCCCGTAGCCATGCTGCCCGTCGAGCGCGAGCAGCGTGCCGATGTCGGCATTGACCTTGACCGAGGCATTGGGCACAAGCCCGCCTTCGGCCACCGCATCCACATAGCGCGGCAGCATGCCCACGCCATGCGAATCATGGCCGCTCAGGTTGGCGAGCACCAGGTTGGCCGCCACCTGTTCGGCTTCGGCCGGCGTGCTGCCGGCGGCAGTCAGGATTTGCGCGCATTGCGATCGCAACGTAGCGGCGGGAAGGGTCTTGGGCATCAGTTGACTCCATGGGTTTGATCAAGGGCCGCGCAGCAAGGCCCGTTCGTGAAACACCGCGGAACCGGCTTTGCCGGGCCGCTGGTGTTGCCCCCGGTAGGGGGAGGGAGAAGCGACACGAAGTGCGCGTAGCCTGGGGGCGAGCTACATGACTGCGCCGACTTGCCACGGCACGAATTCGTTCTGGCCGTAGCCATGTTTCTCGCTCTTCGACGGCTCGCCGGACGCGGTCGCCAGCACCAACTCGAAGATGCGCTGGCCCATCTCCTGGATGGACGACGTGCCGTCCACGATCTCGCCGCAGTTGATGTCCATGTCCTCTTCCTGCCGTTGCCACAGCGCCGAGTTGGTCGCGAGCTTGAGCGAAGGGGAGGGCGCGCAGCCGTAGGCCGAGCCGCGCCCGGTCGTGAAGCAGATGATGTTCGCGCCGCCGGCCACCTGCCCGGTGGCGCTCACGGGGTCGTAGCCCGGCGTGTCCATGTAGACGAAGCCGTGCGCCGTCACCGGCTCTGCGTATTCGTACACCGCCTCGAGGTTGCTGGTGCCGCCCTTGGCCACCGCGCCGAGCGACTTCTCGAGAATCGTCGTGAGACCGCCTGCCTTGTTGCCCGGCGAGGGGTTGTTGTTCATCTCGCCTTCATTGATCTCGGTGTAGTGCTCCCACCACTTGATGCGTTCCACCAACTTCTGGCCGACCTCGCGCCGCACCGCGCGGCGCGTGAGCAGGTGCTCGGCGCCATAGACCTCGGGCGTTTCGCTCAAGATGGCCGTGCCGCCATGCGCCACCAGCAGATCGACCGCCGCACCCAGCGCCGGGTTGGCGCTGATGCCCGAATAGCCGTCGGAGCCGCCGCACTGCAGGCCGATGGTGATGTGCGCGGCGCTGCACGGCTCTCGCTTCACCGCGTTGGCGCGCGGCAGCATCTCGTTGATGAGCGCAATGCCCTTCTCGACCGTCTTGCGCGTGCCGCCGGTGTCCTGGATGTTGAAGGTGCGGAAGTTCTCGCCCTCGGCCAAGTGGCCCGTTGCGAGCCAGGCATTGATCTGGTTCGCCTCGCAGCCCAGGCCCACCACCAGCACGCCGGCAAAGTTGGGGTGCGTGGCGTAGCCCGTGAGCGTGCGCTCCAGGATCTGCATGCCCATGCCTTGCGTGTCCATGCCGCAGCCCGTGCCGTGCGTGAGCGCCACGATGCCGTCGACGTTCGGATAGTCCGCCAGCGCAGCCGGATTGGTCTTGCGCGAAAAGTGGTCGGCTATGGCGCGCGCCGCGGTGGCCGAACAGTTCACGCTCGTCAGCACGCCGATGTAGTTGCGCGTGGCCACGCGGCCGTCCGCCCGCCTGATGCCCATGAAGGTGGCCTCGCGCTTTGCGGGGGGCGGCTTCACGTCGGCGCCAAAGGCGTAGTCGCGCTCGAAGTCGCCCTTGTCCGGGCCCATGTCGAGGTTGTGCGTGTGCACATGCTCGCCCGCGGCTATGGGCTTGCTCGCAAAGCCGATGATCTGGTTGTAGCGGCGCACCGGCTCGCCCGCGGCAATGGCGTGTGTCGCCACCTTGTGGCCGGCGGGAATCAGGCCGCGCACGGCGAAGTCTTCGACCTTGGCGCCGCCGACCAGCTGGCTGCGCGCGATCACGACATCGTCGGCCGGATGGAGGCGAATAAACGGGGTCATGGATGCCATGGATGAATCTCCTGGGGAACACCGCGGAACCGGCTTTGCCGGGCCGCTGGTGTTGCCCCCTGCAAGGGGGTTGGCGAAGCGACACGAAGTGCGCGAAGACTGGGGGTGTGCAACATTTCTTAGAAGAACATTTTGGGCAACCACAGTACCAATGAAGGCACATAGGTAATCACGACCAATGCCAGCAGCAGTGGAATGAGCCACGGCAAGATGGCCATCGTCGTGCGCTCGAAGCTCAGCCCCGCCACGCGCGCCAGCACGAACAGCACCATGCCCATCGGCGGATGCAGCAGGCCGATCATCAGGTTCAGCACCATCACCAGGCCGAAGTGGATCGGGTCGACGCCCAGTTGCGTGGCAATCGGCAGCAAGATGGGAACCAGAATGGTGATGGCGGCGGTGGGCTCCAGGAAGCAGCCCACGAACAGCATCAGCAGGTTGGCCAGCAGCAGGAACACCCAGGCTTCCTTGGTGAAGCCCAGCACCCAGCTGGCGATGTCGGTGGTCACGCCGGTGGCGGTCAGCATCCAGCCGAAGATGGAAGCCGCGGCCACGATGAACAGCACGGTCGACGTGGTCTCGATGGTGTCCAGGCAGACCTTGACGAACATCTTCCACGACAGCGTCTTGTACCAGGCAAAGCCCAGGATCATGGCCCACACGCAGGCTGCAATCGCACCTTCGGTGGGTGTGAACAGGCCCGTGCTCATGCCGCCGATCAGCAGCACCGGCGTCATGATCGGCAGCAGCGCCTCGAACTTGAAAATCCTGTCGAGCACGAAGAGCGATGCCAGGCCCGCAAACACCGTGAGCTGCGGCGGCGTGCCCAGCTTCGAAACCAGGAGCCACATCAGCAGTGGCCAGCCGATCACCACGGCCAGCTCGCACATGGCCTTGAAGAAACGCGTGCTCGAGAACTTGACGTCGCCGCCCCAGCCGTTGCGGTGGGCAAAGTAGGCCACCGTGAGCATCATCAATATGGCCAGCAGCGCACCCGGCAAGATGCCCGCAAGGAACAGCGCCCCCACCGACACGTTGGCCATCATCCCGTAGATCACGAACGGCAGGCTCGGTGGAATGATCGGGCCCAGCGTGGCCGAAGCCGCGGTCACGCCGACCGCGAACTCGGTCGAGTAGCCGTGCTCCTTCATGGCCTTGATCTCGATGGTGCCGAGACCGGCCGCATCGGCGATGGCCGTGCCGCTCATGCCCGCAAAGATCACCGAGCCGAGCACGTTCACATGGCCCAGGCCCCCTTTGAGCCAACCCACCAGCGCCAGCGCGAAGTTGTAGATGCGGGTGGTAATGCCGGCGTTGTTCATCAGGTTGCCGGCCAGGATGAAGAAAGGCACCGCCAGCAGCGGAAAGCTGTCGATCCCGCTCACCATGCGGTGGATGACAACGAACGGCGGCAGGCTGCCGCTCACGAGGATGTAGGCCAGCGAGGCGCCGGCCATGGCCACGGCCACCGGAATGCCGCCCGCCATGAAGATCAGGAAGAATATTTTCAGCATGCAGTTGTTCTCGTCGGGCTCAGGGCTCAGTGGTCGGCAAGGGTGGACTCGGGTCGTTCGAGCACGCTGTAGCCGCGCTTCCAGTGAGTGCGCGCCACCTGGATCGAGCGCCAGGTCATCGCGACGAAGCCGAACAGGCACAGCGCGTAGACGATGTTCATCGGCGCATCGACGATGGTCATGCGGGTGTTGTTGCCGATCTTCAGCATCATCTGCACTGTCATGATCACGGCCGCAATGAAGAAGGCGGTGCGCAGCACGTCGACCGCGCGAGACACCCAGCGGCCCATGGCCGCGGGCATGTGGCGGTAGAAGAAGTCGACCTGGATCTGGTTGTTCTTTGCCACCCCGATGGCCGCGCCGATGAAGACCACCGCAATCAGCATGTAGCGCGCCACTTCCTCGGTCCACGCGGCCGAGTCGTTCATCACGTAGCGCGTGATGAACTGGTAGAACACCGTGAGCCCGAGCATCCAGAAGATCGCGAGCGAAATCCAGCCTTCGGCGATGGTGTGGGAAAGGTCGACGACCTCGTCTTCCGCGTGGAAGTGGCCTTCGTCATCAATGATTTTCTTGTCGTCAGTCAATGCAATCTCCTGGTCGGCTCCAGCGGCAAGCAAAGCGAAGCCCCTTCGGGAGACACCGCGGAACCGGCTTTGCCGGGCCGCTGGTGTCGCCCCCTCGAGGGGGAGGCGGCTACACGAAGTGAGCCGCTTCGGGGGGGTTACTTGATTGCCGTGATGCGGTCGTAGTCCTGCTGGCGATAGCCGTGGTCCGTGGGCTTGGTGTTCTTCAGCACGGCTTCACGGAACGCGGCCTTGTCCACCGTGATCACGTTGTTGCCCTTCTTCTTGAACTCTTCGACCAGGCGGGCTTCCGACGCGATGATGTCGCGGCCCGTCTTTTCAGCGGCTTCCTGCATCACCTCGGTGAAGATCTTCTTTTCGTCGGCCGAGAGCTTGCCCCACAGCTGGCCGGAGGTCACGGTGAGCAGCGAGTCGACGATGTGGCCCGTGAGAGAGATGTTCTTCTGCACCTCGAAGAACTTCTTGGCCTCGATGGTCGGCAGCGGGTTTTCCTGCGCATCGACCGTGTTGTTCTGCAGCGCGAGGTAGACCTCGGCAAACGCAATGGGCGTGGCGTTGGCGCCCAGCGCCTTCGGGAAGGCCAGGTAGGCCGGCGCGTCAGGCACGCGGATCTTCAGGCCCTTCATGTCCTCCGGCTTGGTCACCGGCTTGCCCGCGCTCGAGGTAACGTGCCGCGCGCCGTAGTAGTTGAGCGCGGTGATGTGGTTGCCGCTCTTGTCGTCGTAGCCCTTGGCAAGCTCCTTGAACACATCGCTCTTGGCGTACTTCAGCAGATGCTCCGCGTCGCGGAAGATGAACGGAAAGTAGGTCACGGCCAGCGGCTTGTAGGTGTTGCCCGCAAAGCTCGCGCCGGTCAGCACGATGTCGACCGTGCCGAGCGTCATGCCCTGGTTGATGTCCGCTTCCTTGCCCAGGCTCGATGCCGGGAACACCTGGATGTCGTACTTGCCGTTGGTGCGCTTCTTGATTTCTTCGGCGGCCCACACGGAATACTTGTGGAAGGGCTCCGAGGTTTCGTACACGTGCGCCCACTTGAGCTTGGTCTGCGCACCGGCCATGCCGGCGGTGCCCAGCGCGGTGGCTGCCAGGGTGCAGGCGGCGATGGCTTTCAGGGTGTTGCGTTTGCTGCTGTTCATCGGTTTGTCTCCGTTGTAGTAGTGGCTGAAAGAAATGCTGCTGGCGATTCAGGAAGTTTTTGCGCGGCGCCAGCTCGCGCTGAATCTCTGGTGCGAGTTGTCCATGTGCATGTGCATCGCGGCGCGCGCGGCCTCGGCGTCGTGCGCAGCCACCGCGTCGCGAATGGCCTCATGCTCTGCAATGGCCGAACGCCACGACGGCACCGTCTCGAAGTACCCACCCAGCCGCGTGAAGATCGGTCCGTTGCGCGAATCCCAGAAGCTCTGCACCGTTTCCACCAGCACGGCATTGCCGCTGGCCGAGACGATGGCCACGTGGAAAGCGCGGTCGCCGTCCAGCGGCAGCACTTCTCGGTCGGCCAGTTCGCGCATCAGCTCGATGGCGCGGCTCATGGCGTCGATGTCCTTGCGCTTGCCGATGGTGGCCGCGATGGCGGCGGTTTCGCCCTCGATCACCCGGCGCGCGCGAATCAGCTCCAGCGGCCCCCATTCCGTGGGCGCCACAGGCTTGCTTGCGCGGTGCGAGCGGTCGAGCACGTACACGCCCGAGCCCGTGCGAACCTCGACCCAGCCTTCGACCTCAAGCGCAATCAGCGCCTCGCGCACCGAAGGCCGGCTCACGCCGAGTTGCTTGGCCAGGTCGCGTTCGGCCGGCAGCCGCGCGCCGACCGCGAATTCGCCCTGGCCGATCAGCCCGCGAAGCTGGTCGGCAATCTGGCGGTACAAGCGCTGGGGTTCGACGGTCTGTAGCGGCACGAGTGGCTTGCTGTTAAGGGTTGTCCTGAATTGGACAAGTGGTAAGGCCAATTCAGAATACGATCCGCACCGCGCCATTGCCATCAGGCCAAACCCTGAACGGCCGGTTCCCATCTTTCAAGGAGACATGCATGAGACTCAAGGGCAAGACCGTGCTCGTGACGGCAGCCGGACAAGGCATTGGCCACGCGAGCGTGCTCGCCATGGCCGCCGAAGGCGCACAGGTCTGGGCGACTGACGTGAACGAGAAGCTGCTCGAACGCTACGCCGGCGTGGCCAACGTTCGCACCGCCAGGCTCGACGTGCTCGACAAAGACGCCATCGGTGCCTTCTTCAAGAGTCTTCCCGCGCTCGACGTGCTCTTCAACTGCGCGGGCGTGGTGCACAACGGCACCGCGCTCGAGGCCTCCGACAAGGACCTGGAGTTCGCGTTCAACCTGAACGTGCGCGCGCAGTTCTGGACGATTCAGGCCGCGCTGCCCGGCATGCTGGCCGCAGGAAGCGGCAGCATCATCAACATGGCGAGCGTGTGCTCGAGCATGAAGGGGTTGCCCAACCGCTTCGTCTACGGCACCACCAAGGCCGCGGTGCTCGGCCTCACCAAGAGCGTGGCGGCCGACTTCGTGGCGCGCGGCATCCGCTGCAATGCGGTGTGCCCCGGCACGGTCGATACACCGTCGCTCGGCGAACGCATCAACGCCAACGAAGACCCGGACGCCGCCCGCAAGGCCTTCATCGCCCGCCAGCCCATGGGGCGGCTCGCGCAAGCCGAGGAAATTGCACCCGTGGTGGTGTTCCTGGCCAGCGACGAATCGGTGTTTGCAACAGGCCAGGCCTTCACGGTGGACGGCGGCATCACCATATGAACCAGCTCGACTTCGCCGGCCGCCATGCCGTGGTGACCGGCGGTGCGGCGGGGCTGGGCTACGGCATCGCCGAGCGGCTGATCGCATCGGGCGGCAGCGTCACGCTGTGGGACCGCGACGAGGCTGCGGCCAACAAGGCTGCTGCTGCGCTGGGCCCCAAGGCTTTCGCAGTGAAGGTCGACGTGGCACAGCAGCCTTCGGTGGCAGCCGCCGTCGCGGCCACGCTGGCGCATTCGCCGCGCATCGACGCATTGGTCAACAGCGCCGGCATCACCGGCCCCAACACCAAGCTCTGGGACTATCCGGTGGACGACTGGCGGCAGGTGATGGAGGTCAACATCAACGGCGTCTTTCTCTGCTGCCGCGAAGTGGTCGCGCAAATGCGCAGGCAGGGCTACGGCCGCATCGTCAACATCGCCTCGGTGGCGGGCAAGGAGGGCAATCCCAACGCCAGCGCCTACAGTGCGAGCAAGGCCGCCGTCATTGCGCTCACCAAGTCGCTCGGCAAGGAGCTGGCCGACACCGGCATTCGCGTCAACTGCGTGACGCCCGCGGCGGTGAAGACCGCCATCTTCGACCAGATGACACCGGAGCACATCGCGTTCATGCTCTCGAAAATTCCGATGGGCCGCTTCGGCACGGTGGAAGAAGTGGCCGCGATGGTCGGCTGGCTCTGCACCGAAGATTGCTCGTTTTCCACCGGCGCCGTGTTCGACCTCTCCGGCGGCCGCTCGACTTACTAGTTAATCAGTCTCCCCCCAAGAAAGGACAACATGAAACTCGTTCGCTATGGCAACCCCGGCAAGGAAAAGCCCGGCCTCATCGACGACGAAGGCCGCCTGCGCGACCTGAGCGCGGTGGTCAAGGACATCGGGCCCGAGCAACTCGGCGACGCCGCGATTGCCAAGCTGCGCAAGCAGAAGATCGACAAGCTGCCGCTGGTCAAGGGCAAGCCGCGTTTCGGCAGCCCCGTGGCCAACGTCGGAAAGTTCATTGCCATCGGCCTGAACTACGCCGACCACGCGGCCGAGTCGGGCCTGCCGATTCCCGCGGAACCGGTGGTCTTCATGAAGGCGACCAGCTGCATCCAGGGCCCGAACGATCCGGTCATGCTGCCCAAGAACTCGGTCAAGAGCGACTGGGAAGTGGAGCTTGGCGTGGTCATCGGCACGCGCGCGCGCTATGTCTCGCAAAAGGACGCGCTCAACTTCGTGGCCGGCTACTGCACCATCAACGACGTGAGCGAGCGCGAGTTCCAGATCGAGCGCGGCGGCACCTGGGACAAGGGCAAGGGCTGCGACACCTTCGGCCCCATCGGCCCCTGGCTCGTGACGCGCGACGAAGTGCCCAACCCGCAAAAGCTGTCGATGTGGCTCGACCTCAACGGCAAGCGCATGCAGACCGGCAGCACCAAGACCATGATCTTCAGCATTGCCAAGATCGTGAGCTACCTGAGCCAGTTCATGACGCTCCTGCCCGGAGACGTGATCACCACCGGCACGCCGCCCGGCGTGGGCCTGGGCATGAAGCCGCCGCTCTACCTGAAGAAGGGCGACGTGATGACGCTCGGCATCGAAGGCCTGGGCGAGCAGCGCCAGGAAGTGGTGCCTTTCAAGCTCTGAGCAAACAGGCTCACAAGAAACGGCGCGGTAGGCGGAAGCCTGCCGCGCCTTTTTTATTTGCGCTGCCTGGCACGCTCAGCGCAGTACCCGAATCAACTCGTCGTACACCAGCCGCACGCGCGCCGGCACCGGCGCACGCTGCGGCCGGTAGACATTGATCGGCCATGGCTCCGGTGCGTCGGCCTCCAGCACGGCCACCAGCGCGCCCGTTTGCAGCCAGGGTTCGGCCAGCGGCGCTATGAGCTGGCCGAAGCCCACGCCGGCCAGCACGGCGGCGCATTCGGCATCGATGTCATCAGTCACGAAGGCCGGCGACGTCACCGTGACGATCCGCCGCTTGCTGAACGCCCACGGCCACGGACGGCCCGAGCTCAGGTCGATCAGCGCGGTAAGCGGCAGTTCCGAAAGCGCATCGAGGCTCTGCGGGGCGCCGACTTTTGCGATGAGCGCCGGCGCCCCCACCACATGCAGCGGCATCTTCCCGACAGTGCGGGCCACAAAGCGCGCGTCGCGCATCGGCCCCACGCGAATGCCGATGTCGATCTGCTCGTCGACCACGTCGGCATGCTGCTCGGACAGGCGCAGGTCGAGCACCAGCCCTGGGTGCGCTGCCAGCAGCGGAGCGAGCGCCTGTGGAATGAGCCGCGCATACATGTGCGGCGCCGTGACCCGCACCGTGCCCGCGTGGCGGGACAGCGTGCGCCGGTCGATCTGGTGAAACAGCTCGTCGACGCCGCCCACTGCGACGCGGGCGCGCTCCGCAAGCTGCCGGCCGAAATCGGTGAGTTGCACGCCGCGCGTGCTGCGGTGGAACAGTGGCTCGCCCAGTTCTTCTTCGAGCTCGCGCACCGCGCGCGTCACTACCTGGGGCGATACCGACAGGCGCACGGCAGCCTCGCGGAAGTTGGCGGCATCTGCGGCGGTGCAGAACACGCGCAGGGCTTCAAGGCGGTTGGCCATGGTGGTGCTTTCAAAAACCTCAAAAGTTGGAGTATTCCATTTTCAGGAATTCTGAAGTCGCAAGAGTTTCATTTACGGGAATGCGTGGATTTTCGACACTGCATGCACTTCTTGTTTTTCTTCAACACCCCCGAAAGGAACCTCCATGACATCCGTTCAAGACAACATCCGCGGCAAGGTTGCCATCGTCACCGGCGCGAGCAGCGGGCTCGGCGAATCGACTGCCCGCCACCTGGCCGCGCGCGGCGCCAAGGTGGTGCTCGCAGCGCGCCGCACCGACCGGCTCGACAAGGTGGTGGCCGAAATCCGCGAGGCGGGCGGCGAAGCCATTGCCGTCGCCACCGACGTGGCCCGGCGCGCCGACCTGGAAAAGCTCGCGGCCGCAACGGTCGAAGCCTTCGGCCGCATCGACGTGCTGGTCAACAACGCGGGCGTGATGCCGCTGTCGCCCATCGACAAGCTCAAGGTCGACGAGTGGGACCGCACCATCGACGTCAACATCAAGGGCGTGCTCTACGGCATTGCCGCGGTGCTGCCGCGCATGCAGGCCCAGGGCAGCGGCCACATCGTCAACGTCGCGTCCATCGCCGGGCTGAAGGTGTTCACGCCCATCGGCACCGTGTACAGCGCAACCAAGCACGCCGTGCGCGCCATCTCCGAAGGGCTGCGCGTGGAAATGGGCAACAGCGGCGTGCGCGTGACCATCGTGTCGCCGGGCGCGGTCGATTCGGAGCTTAAGTTCGGCAGCAGCGACGCCGAGAGCGCCGCCGGCGTGCAGGCCTTCTACGAGGCCAACCAGATCCCCGCCGACTCCGTGGCCCGCGCCGTGGTCTATGCGGTGGAGCAGCCCGCGGACGTGGACATCAACGAGGTGGTGCTGCGGCCGGTTGCGCAGGAGTTCTGATCGGGGCGGGGCCGGCGACGGCCCCCCGTCCCATCGATTAACCTTCAACCGCGGAAGGGCATTGACATCGAAAAGCAGAAAGCCCCTGCAAAATAGAACGACCGTTCGTTTTATTCGGAGCTTCCACGATGTCTGTCAATGCCGTTCCCGCCAAGCCGGTCCGCGCGGCCCAGAAGGGCCAGCAGACCAAGGCCGTCATCGTCGACGCGGCGCTGGCGCTGGCTGCGCAGATCGGGCTCGAGGGCCTGTCGATCGGCGCCGTGGCCGAAATCACCAAGATGAGCAAGTCGGGCGTGTTCGCCCACTTCGGCTCGCGCGAGGAACTGCAGATCTCGGTGGTGCGCGAGTATCACGCACGTTTCGAGCAAGAGGTGTTTTTTCCGGCCCTCGAGGCGCCGCGCGGCCTGCCGCGCCTGCGCGCCATGTTCGCCAACTGGATGAAGCGCACCTCGGCCGAGATCGACTCGGGCTGCATCTACATCAGCGGCGCCTCCGAATTTGATGACCGTCCCGGCCCGGTGCGCGATGCGCTCGTGGAGTCGGTCAGCATCTGGCAGGCGGCCGTTCTGCGCGCCATCGTGCAGGCAAAGAGCGAAGGCCATCTGCGCGCCGACGCCGACGAGCGGCAGGTTGCCTTCGAAATCCACGGCCTGATCCTCGCGCTGCATTACGAAGCACGCTTTCTGCAGGTGCCGGGCTCCATCGGCCGCGCGAACGTCGGCTTCGACAACATCCTGGCGCGCAGCGCCACGCCCGATGCACCGCCGCCTGCCGCAGAACCCGCGGCGGCCAAACCCACTGCCCGCCGGCTCAAGCCCGTGCGCTGAGCGGCCCGTTCTTTCTCGTTTCCCCTTTTTCTTTATCCAAGTTTCGACCAGGAGAGTCCCGGATGCCTACCTACAACCCGCCCGTACGCGACATGCAGTTCGTTTTGCACGAAGTGCTCAACGTCGCCGATGAACTCAAGGCGCTTCCGGCCCACGCCGAGACCGATGCCGACACCATCAACGCAGTGATCGAAGAGGCCGGCAAGTTTGCCGCCGAAGTCACCTTTCCGCTGAACATTAGCGGCGACGAAGAGGGCTGCACGCTCGACAAGACCACGCACGAAGTGAAGACGCCCACCGGCTTCAAGGACGCCTACGCCAAGTACGTCGAAGGCGGCTGGCCCGCGCTGTCGTGCGACCCGGCCTTCGGCGGCCAGGGCCTGCCGTTCGTGGTGAACCAGTGCCTGTTCGAAATGCTCAACAGCGCGAACCAGGCCTGGACCATGTACCCCGGCCTCTCGCACGGCGCGTATGAAGCCCTCGTGGCCCACGGCACCGAAGAGCAGAAGAAGACCTACCTGCCCAAGCTCACGAGCGGCGAATGGACCGGCACCATGTGCCTGACCGAACCGCATTGCGGCACCGATCTGGGCCTGCTCCGCACCAAGGCCGAGCCGCAGCCCGACGGCAGCTACCGCATCACCGGCAGCAAGATCTTCATCTCGGCCGGCGAGCACGACATGACGGACAACATCATTCACCTGGTGCTGGCCCGCCTGCCCGATGCGCCCAAGGGCAGCAAGGGCATCAGCCTGTTCGTGGTGCCCAAGTACAAGGTCAAGGCCGACGGTTCGCTCGGCGAGCGCAACCCGATCTTCTGCGCCAGCCTCGAGCACAAGATGGGCATTCACGGCAACGCCACCGCGCAGATCGTGATCGAAGGCGCCACCGGTTCGCTGGTGGGCGAGCCGAACAAGGGCCTGCAGGCAATGTTCGTGATGATGAACGCCGCCCGCCTGGGCGTGGGCAACCAGTCGCTGGGCCTGACCGAAGTGGCCTACCAGAACGCACTGGCCTACGCAAAAGACCGCACGCAGATGCGCTCGCTCTCGGGCGTGAAGGCCAAGGACAAGGAAGCCGACCCGATCATCGTGCACCCCGACGTGCGCAAGATGCTGCTCACCGCCAAGGCGTATGCCGAAGGCGGCCGCGCGCTGCAGATCTTCTGCACGCTGCTGCTCGACAAGGAGCACCACCACCCCGACGAGAAGGTGCGCAAGGACTCGGGCGAACTGGTGGCGCTGCTCACGCCCATCGTCAAGGCCTTCATCACCGACAACGGCCACATCGCGACCAATTCGTGCATGCAGGTGTTCGGCGGCCACGGCTTCATCAAGGAATGGGGCATGGAGCAGTTCGTGCGGGACAACCGCATCAACATGATCTATGAAGGTACCAACACCATCCAGTCACTCGACCTGCTGGGCCGCAAGGTGCTGGGCAACAACGGCGCATCGCTGAAGAAGTTCGGCAAGCTCGTGGCTAAGCTGGTCGAAGAAGAAGGCGTGAACGAGAAGATGGCCGAGTTCATCAACCCCATCGCAGGCTTGGGCGACCAGCTCACCAAGTTCACGACCGAGATCGGCTTCAAGGGCTTCCAGAACCCCGACGAAGTGGGCGCCGCCGCCGTGGACTACCTGCGCGTGGCCGGCCACTTCGTGTTCGGCTACCTGTTCGCTCGCATGGCACAGGTGGCCCTGCGCGAGATTGCAGCCGGCAACACCGACCCGTTCTACGTGGCCAAGCTGCAGACGGCGCGCTTCTACTTTGCCAAGCTGTTCCCCGAAACCGCGACGCTGATGCGCACCGCGCGCGCCGGCAGCAAGGTGTTGATGGACACCGAAGCGGCGCTGGCATAAGGCCATCGCCTTCTTCGTCATCGTTCAATCGGAGCCGCTCATGAAATCGACGCTTGCAGCCATCGTCCTTGCCGCCATTTCCGTCACAGCCATGGCCCAAAGCACGCCGGTGGGTCTGTGGCGCAACGTCGACGACAAGACCGGCGAGGCCAAGGCCGAGATCCGCATCGGCGAATCCAACGGCGCGCTCATCGGCCGCATCGAGAAGTCGCTCCGGAAGGACGCCAAGCCCGACGCGATCTGCGATGAATGCAGCGATGACCGCAAGGGCAAGCCCATCACGGGCCTCGACATCATCCGCGGCGGCAAGAAGGCCGAAGGCAAGGACGTCTGGGAAGGCGGAAAGATCCTCGACCCCGAGAACGGCAAGGAATACCGCGCGAGCTTCACGCCCATCGACGGCGGCAAGAAGCTCGAAGTGCGCGGCTACCTGGGCCCCTTCTGGCGCACTCAAACCTGGAATCGTGTCCAGTAAACCGCCGCACTTTCAATCCAAGAAATACCAATCAACATGTCCCGATTTCAAGTGAAGAAAGTCGCCGTGCTCGGCGCCGGCGTGATGGGCGCGCAGATTGCGGCCCACCTCGTCAACGTGCGCGTGCCTGTCGTGCTGTTCGACCTGGCGGCAAAAGACGCGACCGGAGCTGTCGCTCAAGGTGCGGCCAAGAACGGCATCGTCACGCGCGCCATCGACAACCTCAAGAAGCTCAAGCCCGCGCCCCTTGGCGACGTGGCCGATGCGGTGCTCATCGAGCAGGCCAACTACGAAGACGACCTGGCCAAGCTCGGCGAGTGCGACCTCATCATCGAAGCGATTGCCGAGCGCATGGACTGGAAGCTCGATCTCTACAAGAAGATCGCGCCGCACGTGGCCAAGCACTCGATCCTGGCCTCGAACACTTCGGGCCTTTCGATCACCAAGCTCAGCGAGGCGCTGCCCGAAGCCCTGAAGCCGCGTTTCTGCGGCATTCACTTCTTCAACCCGCCGCGCTACATGTTCCTGGTGGAGCTGATCAACACGCCCACCACCGAACCGAAGGTGCTCGACGACCTCGAGGCTTTCGTCACGAGCACGCTGGGCAAGGGCGTGGTGCGCGCGCACGACACGCCCAACTTCATTGCCAACCGCGTCGGCATCGCCGGCATGCTGGCCACGCTGAAAGAAGTAGAAAAGTTCGGCCTCACGCCCGACGTGGTGGACGACCTCACCGGCAAGAAGCTGGGCCGCGCGAGCTCGGGCACCTTCCGCACCGCCGACGTGGTGGGCCTCGACACGATGGCCCACGTCGTCAAGACGCTGCAGGACAACCTGAACGCCGAGACCGATCCGTTCTACGCCAACTTCTCGACGCCGCCGGTGCTCGCCAAGCTGCTCGAGCTGGGCAACCTCGGCCAGAAGACCAAGGCCGGCTTCTTCAAGAAGGTTGGCCGCGACATCCTGCGCTTCGACCTCCAGAGCGGCGAGTACGTGCCCGCCGGCGCCAAGGCCGATGAGGTGTACGGCCGCATGCTCAAGAAGCCCGCGGGCGAGCGCCTGAAGCTGCTGCGCGAGAGCGAAGGACCGCAGGGCCAGTTCCTCTGGGCCATTCTGCGCGACAGTTTTCACTATGCCGCCGTGCATCTGGCCAGCATTGCCGAGAGCGCGCGCGACATCGACTTTGCGATGCGCTGGGGCTTCGGCATGAAGCAGGGCCCGTTCGAACTCTGGCAGGAAGCCGGCTGGGCGCAGGTCGCCAAGTGGATCCAGGAAGACATCGACGCGGGCAAGGCGCTGAGCACGGCACCGCTGCCCAAGTGGGTGTTCGAAGGCCCGGTGGCCGAGGCTGGCGGCGTGCATACGCCCGAAGGCTCGTGGAGCGCGTCGCAGAACAAGTTCGTGCCGCAGCGCAAGCTGCCGGTGCATGACCGCCAGCTCTTCCCCGAGAGCGTGCTCGGCGCGAACGCGGCCGACGCCAACACCGCAGGCACCACGATCAGCGACGAAGGCGATGTGCGCGTGTGGACGCTGGACGGTGAAGTGCTAATCGCCAGCATCCATTCGAAGATGCACGCCATCAGCCCCGACGTGGCCGAGGCCCTGGGCGCGGCAGTCGACTTGGCCGAGGCCGAATACAAGGGCCTGGTCATATGGTCGCCCGACGAGATGTTCTCGGTCGGCGCCGATCTGCAGGCAATGCTGCCGGCCTTCGTGGTCGCGGGCATCGGCGCGGTCGAAGGCGCGGAGGAAGAGCTGCAGAACGTGATGCTCAAGATCCGCTACGCCAACGTGCCGGTGGTCTCCGCCGTGCGCGGCATGGCGCTGGGCGGCGGCTGCGAGCTGGCCGTGTATTCGTCCAAGCGCGTGGCGGCAATGGAAAGCTACATCGGCCTGGTCGAAGTGGGCGTGGGCCTGATCCCCGGCGCGGGCGGCCTGACCTACATTGCGCGCCGCGCGGCCGAGAACGCAGCGGCCTCCACGGGCACCGACCTGCTGCCGTTCCTCACCGAAGGCTTCACCGCCGCGGCGATGGCGAAGGTGGGCACGGGCGCTCTCGATTCGAAGAAGCTCGGCTACCTGCTCGACAGTGACGTCATCGTGCCGAACAAGGACGAGCTGCTGTATGTGGCGCTGCAGCAGGCCAAGGCCATGGCCGACGCCGGCTACCGCCCGCCGCTGCGCCGCACCTTCCGCGTAGCGGGCCGCAGCGGCGCCGCGACAATCAAGGGCCAGCTGGTGAACATGCGAGACGGCGGCTTCATCAGCGCGCACGATTTCCACATTGCCAGCCTGATCGCGAACGTGGTCACCGGCGGTGACGTGGACGCGGGTTCGCTGGTGACGGAGGAATACCTGATGGCGCTCGAACGCAAGGCGTTCTGCTCGCTGATCGTGCATCCGAAGACGCAGGAGCGAATCATGGGGATGCTGAGCACGGGGAAGCCGGTGCGGAACTGACGAGGTTTCCTCTTCCTCCTTCCCCCTCTGGGGGAAGGCCGGGATGGGGGCATCGGCCTATGCAAAACCAATCCACTCCCAACGCGCAAAAGAATGCTCGCGCCCTTCGGCGCGAGATGACCGACTCCGAACGAAAGCTCTGGAGTGGTCTGCGCAGCGAGCAATTGGGAGTGAAGTTTCGCCGGCAGCATCCGCTCGGAAATTACATCACCGACTTCGCGTGTCTCGATCCGAAACTGATTGTCGAGCTCGACGGATCGCAGCATCAGGCACAAGAAGGCTACGACGCGCAGCGCGACGCTTTCCTGCATGCGCAGGGTTTTGAGGTCTTGCGCTTCGGGTCGAAAACGATCCGTTTGTCAATTTTGAAGGGGTGTTGCAGGCGGTCATCAATCGACTTGATGAATTGACGGCCGCTAGCCCCCATCCCAACCTTCCCCCAGAGGGGGAAGGAGCCAAATCCAGGAGCTATCCATGAAACAAATCCAAGACGCCTACATCGTCTCCGCCACCCGCACCCCCATTGGCAAGTCGCACCGCGGCTACTTCCGCAACTACCGCCCCGACGACCTGCTCGCGACCACCCTCAAGGCCGCACTCGCAGCGGTGCCCGGCCTCGACCCCAAGGCCATTGAAGACATCATCTGCGGCTGCGCGATCCCGGAGTCGCAACAGGGCCTCAATGTCGCGCGCATCGGCGCCGTGCTGGCGGGCCTTCCCACCAGCATCGGCGGCATCACCGTGAACCGGTTCTGCGCCTCGGGCCTGTCGGCCGTGCAGATGGCGGCCGACCGCATCCGTGTCGGCGAGGCGGACGTGATGATCGCCGCCGGTGTCGAGAGCATGAGCATGGTGCCGATGATGGGCAACTCGCCGTCGCTGTCGCCCTCCATCTTCGAGCGCGAAGGCGACGTGGGCATTGCCTACGGCATGGGCCTGACGGCCGAGAAGGTTGCGCAGCAGTGGAAGGTGAGCCGCGAGGCACAGGACGAGTTCGCGCTCGCCTCGCACCAGAAGGCACTGGCCGCGCAGAAGGCCGGCAAGTTCGCGGACGAGATCACGCCCATCGAAGTGACCGACCGCACGCCGAACCTGGAGACCGGCGAGTCGATCGCCAAGACGCGCACGGTGAACCTCGACGAAGGTGCGCGCCCCGACACCAGTCTCGAAGGCCTGGCCAAGCTGCGTACCGTGTTCGCCGCGCGCGGCACGGTGACGGCCGGCAACAGCTCGCAGACTTCCGATGGCGCGGGCGCACTTATCCTCGCAAGCGAGAAGGCCGTGAAGCAATACGGGCTCACGCCGCTTGCCCGGTTTGTGAGCTTTGCAAGCAAGGGCGTGCCGCCGCACATCATGGGCATCGGCCCGATCGAGGCGATTCCGGCGGCGCTGCGCTATGCAGGGCTCAAGCACGAGGACATCGACTGGTTCGAACTGAATGAGGCGTTCGCCGCGCAATCGCTCGCAGTCATCAACACGCTGGGGCTCGATCCGAGCAAGGTCAACCCGATGGGCGGCGCGATCGCACTCGGCCACCCGCTCGGCGCGACCGGCGCGATTCGCGCGGCGACCGTGGTGCACGCGCTGCGCCGCGAGAACCTGAAGTACGGCATGGTCACGATGTGCGTAGGCATGGGGCAAGGCGCAGCCGGCATCTTCGAACGCGTGTAGGGCGGCTACTGCGCGGGCGATCTGCGGCGTTGCGGGGCCCGTCGGGAAATCCTCACGACCTTGAAGGTCGCTCCGGTTTCCCGCCACCCGCGCCTTGCATCTCATCCCGCTCGCTACGCCGCGGGGCGGTGATCGATCAACGAGAAGGAGACAAGCGATGCAGGCACAACAACTACTGGTCGACAACGGCGTGCAGGTGGCCGTGCGCCGCTACGAGCCCGTCGGCCAACCCCGTGCCAGCATCGTCATCGGCGGTGCCATGGGCGTGCGCCAGTCGTTCTACGAGCCCTTTGCGCAGTGGCTTGCGCAGCAGGGCCTTCAGGTGTGGACCTTCGACTATCGCGGCTCGGGCGATTCGCGCAACGGCGCCTCGCTGCGCGGCTTCGAGGCTGATTTGTTCGACTGGGCGCGCGACTACGAAGCCGTGATCGACGCCGCAAAGGCGGCAATGCCGGAGCAGCCGCTCTATCTTCTTGGCCACAGCCTCGGCGCGCAACTGCCGGGCTTCTTGCAGCGCCCGGAGCAGGTAGACGGCCTCGTCAGCATCGCGGCCGGCAGCGGCTACTGGCGCGAGAACGCGCCGAAGCTCAAGCGCAGCATTCTCTATTTCTGGTTCGTGCTGGTGCCGCTCGTCACGCGGGTTTGCGGCTACTTTCCGGGCCGCAAGCTCAAGAAGGTCGGCGACCTGCCGCGCGGGGTCATCCTGCAGTGGCGCCGCTGGTGCCTCCATCCGCGCTACAGCGTGGGTGCTGAAGGCGACAGTGCTTTGCAGAGCTATGGGCGCGTGCGCTTTCCGGTGCTCGCGCTGTCGATGACCGACGATGAACTCATGACGCTCGCGGGCACCGAAAGCCTGATGAGCTTTTATGCGGGCGCGCCGCTTGCGGTGGAGCGCATCGCACCGGCCGACGTGCAGGCGAGGCGTATCGGCCATTTCGGCTTTTTTCGCGAACAGTTCAAGAGCAGCCTCTGGCCGAGCACCGTCGACAAGCTGCACCGCCTGGCCGCACTTACCGCGGTGCAGCAACCCGGCGTCCCGCACACGACTGCGTGACGCCACGCATCGGAGGCACACTGCAAATCACCATGAGTACGCATCCCTTCGACAAAGCCCTAGCGCTGCAGCACAGCGACATTCGCGCTGGCCATTTCACCGGTGCCACCAGCCCCGAGTACTGGAACATGGTCGGGCCTTTCGGCGGCGCCACGGCGGCCATTGCATTGCAGTCGGTGCTGCGGCACCCGGACCTGCTGGGCACGCCGCTCGCGTTGACCGTCAACTTTGCGGCGGCGCTCGAGGCCGGCCCGTTCGACGTGCAAGCCACACCGGTGCGCACCAACCGCTCGACGCAACACTGGACGGTGCAGATCACACAGCCGGGTGCGGGCGGCGCGCCGAACATGACGACCACGGCCACGGTGGTCACGGCCGCACGGCGCGAAACCTGGAGCGAAAGCGACATGCCCATGCCCGAGGTGCCGCCGCCCGAGTCGGTCAAGCGCTTCAGCATCGGCCCCGCCGGCGTGGCCTGGCTGGACCGCTACGAGATGCGCCCGATCAGCGGCGGCATTCCCGCGAAGTGGGACGGCGGCCTGCAGCACAGCGAAAGCCGGCTCTGGCTGCGTGATGCCGAGCAACGGCCGCTCGACTTCTGCTCGCTGGCGGCGATGAGCGACATGTTCTATCCGCGCGTGTGGCTGCGCCGCGCCAAGCATGTGCCGGCGGGCACGGTGTCGATCACCACGTATTTCCATGCCGGGCCGGATCAACTGGCGGACGTCGGCTCAGGCTACTTGCTGGGCCGCGCGGTGGGGCAGCAGTTCTTCAACGGCTTTTTCGACCAGGCGGCGCATCTGTGGAGCGAGAAGGGCTTGCTGCTCGCCACGTCGAACCAGATCGTCTACTACAAAGAATAGCGAGAGAACGCCCATGCAAAAGACCGCACTCATCGTAGGAGCCGGCGACGCCACCGGCGGCGCCATTGCCCGGCGCTTCGCGCGCGAAGGCTATGCCGTCTGCGTGACGCGCCGCAGCCTTGACAAGCTGCAGCCGCTGGTCGCGCAGATCGAAGCCGAAGGCGGCCGCGCCCATGCGTTCGGCTGCGATGCTCGCAAGGAAGAAGAAGTGGTCGCCTTGGTCGAACAGATCGAATCGACCATCGGCCCCATCGAGGTGATGGTGTTCAACATCGGTGCCAACGTGCCCGAGAGCATCCTGACCGAAACCGCGCGCAAGTATTTCAAGGTATGGGAGATGGCCTGCTTCTCGGGCTTTCTCAACGGGCGCGAGGTGGCAAAGCGCATGGTGGCGCGCGAACTCCCGAAAGGCGGGCATCGCGGCACGATCATCTTCACAGGCGCCACAGCGTCGCTACGCGGTGCCGCGAACTTCGGTGCCTTCTCGGGCGCGAAGATGGCCTTGCGTGCACTGGCCCAGTCGATGGCCCGCGAGCTAGGTCCTCAGGGCATTCACGTAGCGCATGTGGTGGTTGACGGCGCCATCGACACCGAGTTCATCCGCACCAATTTTCCAGAGCGTTATGCGCTGAAGGAAAGCGACGGCATTCTGAATCCCGAGCACATTGCCGACAGCTATTGGATGCTGCATTCGCAGCCGCGCGATGCATGGACGCATGAGCTTGACCTGCGGCCGTGGTCTGAGAAGTTCTGAGATGTCGGTCTGTCGCGTTGTGCGTTCGATGGCTTGTTCAGGGCGCGCACCCGCCGACGGGGTACCTTTCTCCGCGAATGTCCCCCGGCCTGCGGCCTCCTCCTTTATTTCG